>CASEQH010000018.1 GCA_949290085.1 uncultured Bacillota bacterium
TTCATCATACAAGACTTGAATATTTAAATCGTGTTCACTATTGACGGAAGACACTAAATCATCGATAACTTTACGCTTATCCTCTTCAATAGCGATATCTTTATATTGGCGTACACTATGTCTTTGCGCTATCAATTCTAATTTATCCATAAATCATTCTCCACTTCTATCAGGCATCTTACCTGCAATATAATCAGCTACTCTAAAGGTGATAATCAGCTTTTATAAAGATGTCATAATGAACAAAATAATAATAGTTTTTAGTTACCTCTTTGCACATCTAGACTATCCCATCTTTTTTTAGAACTTGTATGATAGATTAGCCATCTGCATGATGCTTCCACTTTCAAACCCCTGCAATCACAATTTTCTAATATCTTTAAATTGATTACTTAATACATATATACCTTGATTCATTTAGATTCACCATCGCTAACGATATTACAAGTATAGCATTTAATAATCCATAATATTCATAGGTAAAGAAATTAAAGACAATAAAAGATAGCATGCAGCTATCTTATGAATTTAAGTAATAGTACAAGAGAGCTTGGGTGCCTAAGTCTTGATAACCCATATCTTGAACCTTTTGATACTCCTTAAGAATTTGTCTTAAGACATCAAGTTTTAGGCCATTTCTAGCTGCCTCTTGTTCGGCTAAAGTTAAATCTTTAACGATATGCTTGACATAAAAGCCAGGCGTAAAATCATCATTTAAAACTTTATCTATCATTAAGTCCATTTGACATGAAGCAGCCGCTCCCTTGCTTATGGAATTAAGGACAGTAGTTAAATCAAGATTAGATTTTTTTATATAAGCTATTGACTCTAAGACACCAGCTAAAGTTCCAGCCACGGCAATCTGATTGGCCATCTTGGCATTTTGACCACTACCTGCTTCACCCATATATTGGATAGTTTTTCCCATAGCTGCAAAGATAGGATAAGCTTTGTCATACACTTCCCTGTCGCCACCTACCATGATGGACAATGTTCCTTTTTTCGCTCCGACATCACCACCAGTAACGGGAGCATCTAAGATAGCTAAACCCTTATTTTTAGCTTCTAAATATAATTCACGAGCTAGAGTAGGACTTGATGTTGTCATATCGATTAAGATAGTACCTTCTTTCGCTAATTCTATCGCCTTTTCTTGACATTCTTTTACATCTTTAGGAAAACCGACAATAGTGATGATGGCACCCTTATCTTTGATACATTCTTCAAGACTATCACAAACTATAGCTCCATCTTCTCTTAAAGGCAAAGCCTTCTCTTTACTTCTGTTATAAACACTCACTTCATAACCATTTTTAAGAAGATTTCTGACCATGGAAGAACCCATGACCCCTGTTCCAATAAAACCTATTTTCATATAAACTCCTAACTACCAAAAAGGTTTATGCATATACATAAACCTCATCAATTTACTTAACTTCAATAATTTTAATCATGTTGGCTGATCCTTCCCCTGTAGGATAACCAGCTGATAATAAAATCAATTCACCAGGTTTAATACCATTTTCTTTAGCGACCTTGCTGGCGAGTTCATCATCATTAGTCATATTATTTTGAATATCAGATAAGACTGGATGAACACCCCAAGAAACGGTCAAGGCGCCAAGAGCTTCCTTAGAGAAAGTTACAGCATAAATTGGCACTGTTGGACGATATTTAGATATTCTTCTAGCTGTCGTACCACCTTGAGTAAAGACAATAATCGCTTTAATATCTAAGTTCATACAAGCCTCTGCAGCCGTCAAACCGATAGTGTCTTGAATACTATTAGTAACTCTTTCTCTCAAATGATTTAAGTAATACTTATGTGGGAAAGTCTTTTCAGCTGCAAGAGCGATTTCTGCCATTGTCGATACCGCTTCAACTGGATATTCACCAGCTGCTGATTCAGCCGACAACATTACTGAATCACCGCCATCTAAAACTGCATTAGCAACATCCGATGCCTCAGCACGAGTACAACGAGGATTGTGAGTCATTGAATCTAACATATGAGTAGCGACAATGACATATTTACCGTATAGATTAGATAGATGAATCATTCTCTTTTGATAGATAGGTACCATAGAGGTAGGTATTTCTACACCTAAGTCACCACGAGCTACCATGATACCATCGACAACTTCAAGAATTTCTTCTAGATTGTCATAACCTTCCTGATTTTCTATCTTGGCGATGATATTCAATTTCTCCTTGCCATATTTCTTTAATAAGTTTCTAAGTTCAATGACATCTTCTTTGCGTCTGACAAAGGATGCTGCGATAAAGTCGACACCATTTTCAACTCCGAAACGAATATCTTCTTCATCTTTTTTTGAAATAAATGGCATCGATAATTTAACACCAGGTACATTACAACCCTTGCGAGATGAGATAACACCATTTACTTCAATGCGGCAACGCAAGCTTTCGCCCTTATTCTCTAAGACAGTCAAGCGTTGTTTACCATCATTGATCAAGATGACATTACCAACTTTGACATCATCAAATAATTCAGCGCATTGAACATGGAAACGCTCATGGCTACCAATTATCTTTTCTTTAACTAATTCTACTTCTTCGCCATTAGCGAAGTCTCCAAGTCTAATCTCTGGTCCCTTAGTATCTAGCATGATACCGATATTGAGATTATTTTCGCTAGCGACTTTTCTAACCATATCGATGCGAGCTTTATGGTCGGCATAGTCACCATGTGAGAAATTTAGGCGAGCAATATTCATGCCGGCCTTGGCCATTTTCAGTAAGACATCATAACTCTCACTAGCTGGGCCGATAGTACATACTATTTTTGTCTGTTTGTGCATATTAACCTTTCTATTATACAAGGCGATCGAATAATCTATATAGGTGTCTCTTCTGTGTCTTTGGCATCATGAGGGCATCATTGATAGGTAAAGAAATAATATCACCATGAACTATAGCTACACAATGTCCGCCAACGCCACTGACGAGTAAATCAACGGCCTTTTCGCCCATTCTTGATGCCAGTACACGGTCGTTAGGGCTTGGACTGCCACCTCTTTGAATATGACCAAGAACAGTCGCCCGACCAGAAAAACCTGTATGGTCGGATATCTTCTTGGCAAGATTAGACACATCAGTTATCTTTTCCGAAATAATGACAATGGCATGGTTCTTGCCTTGACTATCTAGATAACGAAGTTTTTCCATGATAGCCTCCTCATCATATCCCGTCTCCGAAGTAACGACGATTTCTGCACCACATGAGATGCCTGAATAGACAGCTAAATCACCGCAGCGATTGCCCATAACTTCAATGACTGAACAACGGTGATGAGAACTAGAAGTATCTCTTAGACGGTCAACACATTCGACAACAGTATTAAGAGCCGTATCAAAACCTATAGTCATATCAGTACCAGAGATATCATTATCGATAGTTCCAGGTAATCCGATACAGTTAATACCTTTATCGGTCAAAGCCTTAGCTCCCTTATAAGAACCGTCGCCACCAATAACTACTAAGGCATCTATGTGTGCTTCCTCTAACTTCTTGCAAGCTTCTAATTGCACACTCTCTTCCTTAAATTCTGGTAGACGAGCTGTTCCTAAAATAGTTCCTCCACGAGCCAGTATGTCTGAAACACTGCTACGTTCAAAGTCGATGAATTCACCATTTACTAGTCCCTTGTAACCATCCTTGATACCAGCTACTTCAATACCGCTTGCCATGGCAACTCTGGTAACTGATCGGATGGCTGCATTCATTCCTGGCGCATCGCCCCCGCTTGTAAGAATACCTATTTTTCGTATCATCCTTTGTACCAACTTTCTATTTCTGACGAAGATTTTCGCCTTTTAAACAAAACTTATTTGTGAGCTTATCAATTCTTTCAATCAGTCGATTAGCTTTTATCACATCTTCATTCTCATATTTATCAAATTGATATATCGCTTTTAATTTAACTATATCAGCATTAGAAGTAAAAATAGTTGTAAGTTTATGTTCCATGCGATAATCCAAAATATTAAATAAGATATCATCTCTTGAAAAAGAAGTGACACTTTCTGTACCAATATCATCTAAGCTAAGATAAGTTACTTTCTTTAAACTGCTAATAATAGAATCGTATTCACTTCTATCTTGCACATTTAAAAGTCTTAGCTTTTCTATCAAGCTTCCTACTTTCACAAATGCTACATCTTTTTTCTTTAGGGCTAAGGAGTTCATCAGGCTCATCACTATATAAGTCTTGCCCACTCCTAAATCACCATATAAGTATATCCCCTTACTTTCTTTGCCACTTAAAATATAAGCTAAAGTTATGGTCAAATTCTTGTCTTGGCATCCCATATAGACATCTTGAAAAAAGATGTTTTGGTAAATTGAAGGAATATCATTGTAGACAAAATATCCAAGATGTCTCTCTTTTTCTATTTTTTCATTGGTAAAATGGCAATTAACTATTTCATTAATGATAATATTTTCAGGTTTAACTAGCCTCATTTGGACACACTGCCCCTTTGAAGCTTGTCTACAAGCACTTAGACCTTGGCAGTCTTTACATATATTTATACTATTGAAATAATCTAAAAATTTCAAGTAATTATCTTCGACATAAATATTAGATAAATGATTTTCTTGAAGAAAGTTAAGGATGATCTTCTCGCTTAAAATCTTCTTGAGATTATCGCTTTTTATTTTTTGAATAGAAGTTTCACTCATCACTTGACTCCTTGATAAAACGCATCAAATCACTATCTGAGATATTATATTTAGGATTCTCGCTGACATCATAGGTTGGTAAGACATCCTTAGGATGAGAAGTGTTAACCTTAGATTTTTGATTTAAGAAGGCAATGGCTTCATCAGCATTTTTGATATCATTGCGATGCAAATCACTGGCTAGAGCTTTGATATAGCTTCCTATCAAACGATTGTTGCATACCTTAAGGCTATGTTCAATCAAAACATTGACAACATCGATATTGAGATAGTAATTATCGATGAGGTCGCTAATCAAATTCATATCGGCAGGACTTAAAGCCTTGCCGCCTTGCAGATTCATGAGGAAAAGCGTACAAGGGACATCATAGTTGCCCTTTTCAATCTTATTAAAGTTTTGATGAACTTGACTGCACAACTTCTTAAAGCGTGAGAAGTTAAATTCGTTTTGATTAGAGTTGACAGTATTGCCAATAATGACACGCATCTTGTCTTGTGAAATATTAAAGACATCCGCATATCTAGCGATGGTATTGAGGATTTCTTTCGTTCTAAACTTTAGTGGCAACAAGATTGGGCTAGCTTCATTGAGAAATTTCTTGATGTCAAAATTAGATTTATATTCATCATTGATCACTGGCTTTTTAATCTGATGGAAGGTATCTTCTTTATCTTGTGACCAATTGATTAATGAGTTGATTTTTAGATGTTTAGTCTCATTGGTATAAGTGCTTAGATTTTCTTTTTGCACATAGAGATTACTATAAAGTTCACTATATCTATTCTTACCTATTGTATCTAAGAGAATGCGAGAAAAGAGTTCATCTTGTAAGAACCTTCTGGTACTTTTTGGCTCTCTTAAAATGAAGAGATAGTTATCATTTCTAAGGTCGTGATAGGTATCTAGCAAGCGATATTCATTAAGCTTCTCAAGACCTAGCGCAAAAGAATCTAAAGTCATATTTAATTGATTTAATAAATCAATGATATGGCCATCATCTTTTATGCGATTTAAAAATAAACAATATATCATCAAGGCATCATTTAATATTAGTGGTTGATACATCAAAAATAATGACTGGTAGTCATCTTTTTTTAAATCATTGATACCTTTTATCTTATAATAATTCTTTCCTAGCATAGACCTCTTCTACCCACATATCAATTTTATCATAAAGCTCTGCAATGGTCTTATCATTATTGATATGTCTATCCGCTTTAGCGATTTTAAGTTTAATATCCATTTGATTATTTAGACGTTTACTAATCTCCGCTTTAGAATAAGAGCGATTCTTTAAACGTCTATATATTTCTTTTTCCTTGGTTGAAATGACAAGTATCTCATCAAAATATTTATCAAACCCCGCCTCATACATGAGTGGTATCTCACAAAAAACTATATCTTCATTGATGCTCATAGCTAGATAAGCATCCAATACTAAAGGATGTATTAAGTTTTCAATCTCTTGTTTAAATGAGCCATCATTAAATAATAATTCACTCATTTTTAATTTGTTGAGATTATCGCCATCAAATAATTCTGGATGTATTTCTTTAAGTATTAGATAACCCTTATTACCTGCTTCATAAAGTCTACTAACTTCTTCATCAGCACTAAATGTCTTATAGCCTAAATCCTTAAGATGTTTAAGAGCCAGAGATTTACCACTGCCAATACTGCCAGTGATACCTATACGCCTTGTGAGCTTTTGACAATTTGGGCAATAGTAAGTACCTCGTCCCCCAACCTTAAACTTTTTAATCGTTGTTTCGCAAATTGGACAGGGTTTACCTTCTTTTTGATGAACTGATAGTTGAAGTTGAAAGCGACCTGTGACACCTAGAGATGAAGTATAGGACCTGATGGTTGTACCACCCATCTGAATAGCTTCTGATAGTATTAACTTGATATTGTCAATCAATTTTAATATCGTCTTCTCATCGAGATACTTACCCTTAGTTAAAGGATGAACAAGCGTATTAAAGATAATTTCATCAGCATAAATATTGCCAATACCAGCGACAAAGCTTTGGTCTAAAAGTATTTCCTTGATAGGTCTATTTTCATCATGAAGATAGCTCTTGACATAGTCTAAATCAAGCCCTTCATCAAAAGGTTCGACACCAAGATTTTTAAAATGAGAAAAGTCGGTATCTAATTCAAGCACATCCATGCGACCAAATTTGCGCACATCATTATATTCTAGTTGATGATTATCACTTAAGTGAAAGATGATATGGCTATGTTTATTAAATTCTTCGCCCTCTTTTTTATAGAAATACTTACCTTCCATGCGCAAATGCGACACCAAAAAACAATCATCCATCCGAAATAATAAATATTTACCTCGACGCATGAACTTTCTAAAATGTTGGCCTATTAAGCGCTTTTTAAATTCTTCAATGTTGCCGACGATGATATTGGGATAAAGTATTTCTATATCGATGATTTCATCATCTTTAATCATGCCCTCTAATGTATTGAGGACAGTTTGTACCTCTGGTAGTTCTGGCATCTTACTTAGCCTCGTACCAGGTCTTGCCCATAGCTAATGATGAGCTTAAGGCCACCCTTAATTTATAGGCGTTGGCCATTCCATTAGTGATTATTTCTTTCATAATATCAATTTCATCCTCAGCAACATCAAATATCAATTCGTCATGAACTTGTAATATCATCTTAGATTTTAAGTTTCTCTCTTCCATCAAAGCATCTATTCTTATCATCGCCATCTTAATTAAGTCAGCTGCCGAACCCTGAATAGGTGAATTCATAGCTGCCCTTTTACCAAATTCTTTAGTCATATAGTTGGCATCATTTATCTCTTTGATATAGCGACGTCTATTCATCATTGTCTTGACATAGCCATTTTCTTTACAGAATTCTACCTGTTTATCCATATATTCCTTTATCTTTGGATAGGTTCTAAAATACTCTTCGATAAAATGTTTAGCTTCTTTGATAGATAGTGAAGCTTGTTTAGATAAGCCAAAATCCGAAATGCCATAGACAACACCGAAATTTATCGCCTTAGCTTGTCGACGAATATGACTATCTACTTCTTCAAAAGGTATATGGAAGACATCCATGGCCGTCTTGGTGTGAATATCTATACCCTCATTAAATGCCTCTATCATTCTCTCTTCTTCACTCAAGGAGGCTAAGACGCGAAGTTCCATTTGCGAATAGTCACTGCTGATGAGCACATGTTTGTCCCTGGCCTTAAAAGCCTTTCTTATCATCTTACTGTCTTCATCCTTGACGGATATATTTTGTAAGTTTGGATCATAAGAAGATAGACGGCCAGTCTGAGTTATCGTCTGTGAGAAGATGGTATGTATCTTATTATCACTTTGGATATATTTTTTTAATCCTTCAGCATAAGTAGAATAGAGTTTAGAATACTTGCGATATTCGATTAAATCATCAATTATCGGATGATAATTATGTAATTTCATGAGCACTTCAATCGAAGTGGAATGTTTCTTATTATCTGGTAGACCTAAATTATCAAATAGTACTTCAGCTAATTGCTTAGGCGAATTGAGGTTGAATTCAAAACCGGCATAGCCATAAATCTTAAAAGCCAACTCATTCATCTTTTCTAGAGCTTCTTGAGCTATGTTATCTAAGATGTCACTATCACAGATAATGCCAGTCTTTTCCATTTTTTGTAAGACTTTAATCAAAGGTTTTTCTATCTCGAGATATAATTTTAAAATATCTTTATCTACTAAGTCTTGATAGATATTCTTATATATCTTCTTTAAGCGTAGAGCACAAGTTGTCGCATGACTCGCTTGAACTTTTAAAGATGGCGATAAAGGCTTTTTAATTGTGCCATATAAACTAGATATATCATCTATCCTATCCAAGCCAAAATGATCAAAGATGCTCTCTAGATTATCGAGATAATTATTATCTAGAAACGCCATTATCATCATATCATCGATAGAGTCAAGATTTAAATCATAACCTAGGCGCTCTAGATTATGCTTAATAAGTTTTGAATCATAGACTATCTTTTCTTTATCACTATTTAAAAAGTCCAGAAAGTTTTCATCCATAAGAAAATCATTAAACTCGATATATTCATTCTTTTCACCATTAGAAATAGCTACACCATAGATTTTTCTATCATAGTATGAAAACTCGTCGGATTCAAAATAGATGACTGGTTTATCTTCAAATAAACTAGCACTAACTTCTTTGACGATATCATATTTAATTTCTACTTTGGTCGTTTGATGATTGATTAGTGAATGCATCTCATATTTTTTATAAAATTCATTCAAACTTTTGATATCAGCATGTAATTCTAGAGAATCTAACGGGATATCTATCTTAAAATCGGTGATGATAGTCGCCAATTTCTTAGATAGAAAACATTGCTCCTTATCATTGATTAAATACTCTTTTACTTTGCCTTTAATCTCATCGATATGTTCATAGATATTATCGACACTTTCATAAGTCCTTAATAATTTAGTGGCTGTCTTTTGACCGACATTTTTAACGCCCTTAATATTGTCACTGCTATCACCCATGAGAGCTTTTAAATCAATAATCTGTTTAGGCTTAAGCTCAAAGTCTTCATAAAGACTTTCTTCATTCATAAGAGTCATATCACTGATACCCTTTTTCATTAGATAGACGCTCACATGTCCATCGATGAGTTGTAATAAGTCTTTATCACTCGATAAGATGATGACATCGACATCTTGAAAGTGATTAGCTAAAGAACCGATTAAGTCATCAGCTTCGATATCGTCTTCTTCTAGATAGATGATGGGATAAGCTTTTAAGTAGTCTCGAACTAAAGAAAATTGCATCACAAGCTCTTGTGGTGTCTCTTTTCTGCCACCCTTATAATCACTAGCTAAATCATGGCGGAAAGTATGCTTGCCCTTATCAAAACAAACGGCTACATACTTAGGCTCTAAGCTATTAATAGCCTTTTTTAACATATTGGCAAATGCAAAGACGGCATTAGTATAAATGCCGCTTGATGTCTTCATAATATTATTATAACTTGTGGCATAATATGCTCTAAACAACATAGAGTTGCCATCAACTAGAAGTAATTTTTCTCTATTCATCAGTTAATACACCTTCATTTTCTTCTAAGACTATCTCTTCTGATTCAGCCTCTGCACTTTGTATCTGCTCGGAAGCGATATTTTCTAAAACACTGAGATTTTCATACATTAAAGACATATAGTCTTTATTTTCATTGATTTGTGAAGCAGTTAGAGATGAGATATTGTACAAATTGATGCGCGTTAAGCCGAGTTCTGAAACTAATTCGTCAAATAAGTCCACCATTTCTGCAGTCATATTAGGCTCATAAGCGATATATTGTACCCCATCGGCCACTATTCTCTCTTTGATGATTTCAAGCTCAACCTCACTTGGCAAAGCTCCGTATTTGGATAGACATATCGGATAGATATTAAAACCATAAGCTTTTTGCCAACTACCGAAATTAGGAGTCATTGAGACAAATTTGATGACTTGATTATTATTCTTTAGCGTATTAGCTAAATTAGCATAACTAGCGTCTAGAGCGATGAGTTCAGTTTCGAGTTGCTCATAATTAGCTCTAAAACTTGATGCTTGTTCGACATAGTTGCTGGCAAGAGTTGTATAAACGTCATTAGCCATCGACAACATACCGATAGGGTCAATCCAAATCGATAAATCTAATTCGTTAGTATCTATCATATTGAAGATTTCTCCATCATAATATGGGCTTTCGACATAGGTCTCCACACCATTCACTGACACTAGGGTATATCTCTTAAAGTCATATATCGCATTTAAATTAGATAAATCAATCTGTTGAACGCCAATTTTATCTATCTCTGGCTTATATAATTCCAGATATGGTTCTATGCCGCCAAGATAGAAAAGATAAGAAGAATCTTCCAAAATCTCTTGATAATTCTCGACGATATTGGCAGTTTGAATCAGATTGTTGTTTTGAATAGAGATGGTCTCTATCTTGTCTCCACCTATCCTCTCTAAAAGATATCCGATAGGATAAGCTGTATATGCTACATAGCGCTTAGCGCTACTGCATGATGTCGCACAAAATAATAAGGCTACTAATAAAATCTTTACTAATTTTTTCATATATATATTCTACTCCATTTACATCATTTTCTCTATATAAGAAAAAGTGGTTTCCCACTTTTAATTCTTATCTTTTTGAAACAGTGCATAATATATTTTCATGCCCTGGTCGATGAATTTTTCTTCATAGCCCGTCATCGGATACTTCTTGCCATCGGCATGATAATCCAAAGACATCTCAACTAATTTAAAGCCAAAATTAGTCATCGAAGGTAAAGAGAAACAATATAAGCCTTCATTATCTGTCTTAAAGTAGATAGTAGCCTTATTTTTAAGAATAGCCATATAGTTTCTAAGGAATGTTTCATAGGTTAATCTACGCTTATAATGTCCCTTTTTAGGCCATGGATCAGAAAATTGTAGATATATCATATCTACTTCTTCATCTTCGAAGTAATCACATAATTTTTGGGCATTGTCATTGATGATGAGCAGATTGTCAAGCTTAGCCTCTTGAGCTTTTAATATCGTTTTGGCAACACAGGTCTCATCCTTTTCTAAACCGATGTATAATACATCTCTATGCTCCTTGGCACTACTTATAATAAAGTCTCCCATGCCCATACCAACTTCTAATATCAATTTAGAAAAAGGATATTTTTGAAGATATTGACCCTTTAAATTCTCTTTTAAGAGATATTGATCTTCTGTTTCTAGAAAGGGATGAACCCATTTTTTCTTTCTTATACGCATGATACTAAAAGGATGAATTACTCATCCTTCTTTTTGAAAATGCGAACTTCACCCTTAGCCTTATGTTCAAACTTTGGGCTTTCATCATTTTCTTTAAAAGCTTTATCGACATCTACTTTGCCACCATCAATCTTTGTCACTACGACATCGACATAGTCGCCAAGTTTTAAGACATCTTCTACTTTATCGACACGTTTAGATGACAACTTAGAGATATGAAGTAAGGCATCTTGTCCCTTGAATAGTTCGACAAAGGCACCATATTTTTCAATTCTAACCACTTTGGCATGATATACTTCGCCAATCTTAGCTTCCTTGATAATCTCTTCTATCATCGTTTTAGCTTTTTCTAAAGCTTCTTTATCTTGATGGTAAATTGTGCAACGACCATCATCTTCAATATCGATCTTGACATTATCGCATTCTTCGATAATCTGATTAATCATCTTACCACCTGTACCGATAACTTCACGAATCTTGTCGACAGGAATAGTCATTGTTACCATCTTAGGAGCATATTTAGATACATCTTTACGAGGTTCGCTAATGGCTTCCATCATATTAGTCATAATTACTTCACGACCTTTTTTAGCTTGTTCCAGTGCCTCTTTTAATATCTCTTTAGAAATACCTTTAATCTTGATATCCATTTGTAATGCAGTAATACCTTCAGAAGTACCAGCAACCTTAAAGTCCATATCGCCATAGTGGTCTTCCATACCTTGAATATCACTCAAGATAGTATAATGGTCACCATAAGTGATAAGACCCATAGCAATACCTGCAACTGGTGCTTTAATCGGAACACCAGCGGCCATTAAAGACATCGTACCAGCACAGATAGAAGCTTGTGAAGAAGAACCGTTAGATTCTAATACTTCTGCTACTGTACGAATACAGTAAGGGAATTCTTCAACGCTAGGAAGAACCTGTGACAAGGCTCTCTCGCCCAAAGCACCATGGCCTATTTCACGACGGCCAGGATTGCCCATCCTACCTACTTCACCAACTGAATAAGGTGGGAAGTTATAATGATGCATAAAGCGTTTTTCTTCTACTTCAGTCAAATCATCAATTATTTGATTATCGCCTAAAGGACCTAATGTAGTAACCGATAATACTTGGGTCTCGCCTCTTGTAAATAGGGCTGAACCATGGGTGCGAGGTAAAATATCTACTTGTGAATTAAGCGGTCTAATTTCATCTGTAGCACGACCATCAGGTCTAATCTTTTCAACTGAAATCAATCTTCTGACTTCCATCGCCACGATTTCAGTGCAGTATTCAGATGCTTGTTTCTTAGCCTTTTCTTTATCCTTTTCGCTTGGGTATTCTAAAGATTCAAAGTATTCAACCATCTCTTCAGTAATCTTATCTATTGTGCCATAACGCTCTAGCTTCTGTTTAATTGAAACAGCTTCAACTAAGCGCTCTTTAGCATTTTCATCGATATATTCTTTGATGGCAGGATCAATCTCATATAGTTTGACTTCCATCTTTTCCTTTTGACATTTTTGAATAATTTCTTCTTCAAAAGCACATAACATCTTGATGTGTTCGTGGCCAAACATCAATGCCCCTAGCATCAGGTCTTCACTAACTTCTTTAGCACCGGCTTCAACCATGTTGATAGCATCTTTAGTCCCGGCAACCGTCAAATTGATTAGTGATCTTTCCATCTGTTCAACACTAGGATTGATGACATATTCACCATCGACATAACCGACGATGACACCAGCTACCGGTCCATCAAATGGAATATTGGAGATACCTAAAGCTACAGAAGAGCCAAATAGAGCAGCCATCTCAGCACTACAATTAGTATCTACTGATAAGACAGTATTGACTACTTGAACTTCATTGCGGAAGCCTTCAGGGAATAGTGGTCTAATTGGTCTATCAATCAGACGAGCAGTTAAAGTGGCATGTTCAGATGGACGTCCTTCTCTTCTTAAAAAACCACCAGGAATTTTACCGACAGAATATAATTTTTCTTCAAAACTTACAGTTAATGGGAAAAAATCAGTATCCTTAGCTTGTGAAGATGCAGTTGCTGTCGATAGGACAACTGTATCTTCGTATCTAACTAAGACCGAACCTCCCGCTTGTTTAGCGACTTCACCGGTCTCGACGCTTAATTTACGACCGCAGAAGTCAAAATTAAAAACTTCTTTTGACATATTTTCTTTCCTTTTACTATAAACATATATATTTTATCACAAACTAAATCAATATTTTATAATGAAAAATACTTTATTTAATATGTATAAGCTCATAATAATCACTTTCTTAATCTATAAACGAATAATTACTCAAACATCATAAAAGTCAAGAGGCAAGGAGAAATAATAAAAGGATTGATTTTTCTAGATATAAAATCAATCCTCACTTTATAATTCGGCACAAAATAATCAAAGGTTATTTTGTTTTTTGAATAATGATTTCTTCGAGCTTATGCCTTTTAATCTTAACGACATTGAGTTTAACTCCATCTTCTTCTATCTCAATATTCGCATCATCTTCAGGAATTTTATCAAGTCTCGCTAATACATAACCGCTAATTGTATCATATTCTTCCGATTCTTCTTTAAAGTTTCTAATCTTTGTCAATTCATAGACATCATCTAAAGACATTGAGCCATTTACCTTATAAGTGTTATCGTCAATTTTGGTGTAATCTGTCTCTTCGCTCGTATCATATTCATCATATATATCCCCAACAATCGCTTCAACTAGGTCCTCCATAGTCACGATTCCATCAATTCCGCCATATTCGTCTACTACGATTGCAAAGTGGTTCTTCTTCTTTCGCATCTCATCAAAAAGACAATCAGCTTTTAAAGTCTCAGGCACAAAATAAGGCTTGCGCATAATCTTTTTAAGATCAAAAGATTCCTTATCAGCCAAGAAAATATCGCGAGCATATACAACACCTATGACATCATCTTCCGCTCTGTTATTGACTGGCAAACGTGACACACCGTGTTCACGAATAACTGCTTTAATCTTATCATAATCGTCTGTTTCTTTGATAGCTATAACGTCAGTGCGGTGGGTCATAATCTCTTTAATGGTGATATCATCAAACTTAAAAACATTTTGAATCCATTCATTTTCATCGTGGTCAATGATACCTTTTTGACTGCCTAAAGCTGCCATCGATCTTATTTCTTCTTCTGAAACATCATCTTCTTCTTTTTCCGAATCGATGTTAAAAATGTGCAAAACCGCATTAGTCGTTTTAGACAACAACCACACAAGAGGCCGCATTACCTTTTCTAAAACATTAATCAGGCCCGCTGTAAAGCTAGCCACTTCATACGGATAATGCATCGCAATCTGTTTAGGAACTAGCTCACCAAAAATAAGAGTAAAAAAAGATAAAATAATCGTAATGACAATAACAGCCAGTGTATCTAGAAAAGACAGAGATAAGGCTGTAATCCCCAAGTCATAATAAATCCAATCAACTAAATAGCCACTAAAACCGTCTGCAGCAAATGCGCTTCCTAAAAAGCCTGCTAAAGTGATACCTACCTGAATGGTCGACAAAAAACCGGTCGGTTCTTTATTCATTTCATAGAGACGTTCCGCCTTTTTATCGCCATCATCTATTTTTCTTAAGAGTAAAGCAGGGTTCAATGAAACTACTGCCATCTCACTAGCAGCAAAAAAAGCATTGAATAAAATCAAAACAACTTGAACTATAAGCTGTATGGGTATACTATCCAACCTAACATCACACTCCTCTTCATTTGGATACAAGTGTATTCTATATTTAAAATAAACAATAGTCAAATATGACTGCTTTTTACGATATATACCGGTATTCTTAAAACAGTATCAATTTTTTCTTGATTAGAAAGACTATCATTATTTACAACTTTGAGCAGTCAAATGTTGCCATAATAAATTTGTTGCTTAGGTAGTGAAAGATTTGTTAGATTGCATATTTAAGTTTTAAACTATGAGAAGGTTCATATGAAAAAGCGACACTTTTAACATCAAAAAAAAGGATTTAGTCATCAGCTAAATCCTTTATAAATACCTATAATAATCTCTGACTACTTGTCCATCTTCCACAAGCCGTGAAGGTTGCAATAAGCATAGATATCAACTACTTCACACTTTTTGCATAATTTAACCTTTGGTTCATCGCCTGCATGGAAATGATATGTGCGATAGTGATCACCATAGTCAACTACTATCCATTCGATGTAATGCTCTTCAGTCATTGGATGTACAACGCTTCCAACTACGGCATAGCGTTTTCCATCTTCTTCAATGACAACTGGTTTATGTTTTTCAACAGCTGCTTCTTTAGTATTAGGAACAAGTTCAGCCATCTCTTCGCCACAGCACATAACTGGGACATTAGAATCACTTAGTTTTGTGATGATGTTACCACAGTGGTTACAGATATAAAATTTCATTTTATTTGTCCTTCTTTCTTTAATTAAATTATATACTAATATATATCTTTTGTCCTATTCAACGCTCTTTAAAGATTCGACCATCTTAACTTTCTTTAAGCTTCTAGACATAATCAATAATACTAAGACAGTAAATACCATGGTAATTAAGAAACCAAAAAGATAAGATGACCAAGCAATATTTTTACCATACATAATCATATCCATATCTATCACTTGCATAACAAAGGTGTGTTCGAGTTTGCCAAGCGGTAGACCGATGAGAGCACCAACGATAGTCAAGACGATGATTTCTTTAAAGATATATGAATTTACTTCGCTATCATAAAAGCCCAACACCTTAAATGTCGCTATTTCCCTAATACGTTCAGAAATATTGACTTCACTTAAATTGATTAAAACTACTAAAGCTAAAGAACCGGCAGCCACAATGATGACAAGAATTATTAAGTCAAGAGCGCCTATCATCGTTTGGAAACTATCTATCACTCCACTGAAATCGACAATGGAGGTGATATATTCATATGTATCATAATCATTAATGAGTTTGTCAGCATCTAAAGCGATGATGGCTATTTTATCATTGTGTACCCGCTCATTGAATGCCGCTTGATAGGTATCATCTGACATGAATAGATAATGTTCAAAATATAATTCACATATACCGCTTATCTTAACATCACTCCTAATACCATTAGTTGATTCAATGGTGATGGTATCACCAACTTTTAGATTATGGCTGGTGGCGAATTTTTCTGATATTACTACTCCATCAACAATGCTCAGTTTCTCATGACCTTCTCTAGTTCTTAGATTAACTAGGTTTTCAATATCTTTTTCATCATATACTTTTACCGTGATGACAGGTTCATCATCAATATAGACCTTAGATGAATATTCCATAAAAGGACTTGCGACTTCAATATTTTCATCAACGCTCAGTTCACTCATCAAGTCGTCTAGATAGTCATCGTCTTCAAGGGAAATAGTCTCAGTATATTTAAATATTTCACTATACTGAATATTAATGATATCAGAGATAGAATCCTTGATGCCAAAACCCATTACTAGTAATGAAGTACAACCAGCTACCCCAATTACTGTCATTAAAAAACGTGATTTATATCTAAATATGTTACGAGCTGATATTTTACTTAAGAATGAGAGATTTTTCCAAATAAAACTTATTTTCTCTAAGAATATCTTCTTACCTTCTTTAGGAGCCTTTGGACGCATGAGCTCAGCCGGTTTTTCAATTAAAGTCTTGCGAGCTACAAAGTATGTCACTAGCATCATTAAGACAGTAAATGATAAGACACCGATAATGACAACAGATAATGGGGCTACTATAATCATCTCTGGCAAGGTATACATGAGTTCCCAAGTGTTATAGATAATAGTAGGATAAATGGCCATACCGATAGGAATGCCGATAAGAGCGCCTACTAGTGATGCTATGCAAGCATAGATTAAATATTTAGATATAATCTTATTATTACTGAAACCAAGAGCACTAAAGATACCTATTTGGCCTCTTTCTTCATCGATTAGTCGCGTCATGGTCGTCAGGCATACTAAAGCTGCCACTAAGAAGAATAAAAGCGGGAAGACATAACCGATATTTGCCATTTGGTCAACTGTGCCATCAAATAAGGCATGCGAGTAATTGCCACTACGATCTAAGACAGTCCACTCGGCATCTGGCAAATCAGCGATATCTTGTCTAGCTTGAGCTATATCAATTTCAGCCTCCTCACGCTTTTCCTCTAGCTCTTTTTTGCCATCTTCTAACTCAGATAAGCCATCATAATATTTAACCCAACCATCATCGATTTCTTTTTGAGCCTCATTTAATTCGTTTTTAGCGTCATCGATTTGTTTCTGACCATTATTTAATTCATTATAACCGTTATCAATCTGGGCACTTGCACTATTGAGCTCCGCTTCTCTAGCAGCAATTTCAGCCTGCCCTGCTATCAAAGTATTAATCTGTTCAATATAAGTGTCAACTTTACTCTTCAGTTGACTGATGACTAAATTGACGGTTTGCATATATTCGTCAGTCAAATCAGGATAATGATCTTTGAGAGCGTAGTTATTTGAAAGATTAGTATTAAGATTATTTATATCTTCTTGAAATTTAATAGCTAAGTCATGATTGATTAATTCACTCTGCGAGATAGTATTAATAATATTATCAGCCGTCAGTAAATAATCATTTAAGCTCATTCCTTGAACATTTAAGCGGTTATCACAAACCGATTTAATGGATGTAGCCGTGCTTTTTAAGTCAAATAATATTAGTTTTGCTTGTTCAATATGACCAGTTTCATCATTTGGCAAAAAATTTAAGATAGAAATTAAGGTATTAGTATTGTTGATAATATTTTCTGCTTGCTTAGCTATGGTCTCAGTAATACTTATCTCATTTTCAATATCATTTCTATAATCCGCCAACAAAACTAATAATTCTTCCTTGCCAGTTTCCCACTCTTGCCCATCGACAACACTCTCATATTGTTTAAGAATATTTATCATCGGTTCGATAGAATCTAGACTGTTTGTTTTTGAAGTACTTATATTATCTTTAATTGACAAAACGATAGTTCCATCTTCTAAAACTGTGCCATTTAAATCGATATTAATACTTTGAATTATGCTATTTACTAATTGAAGACTATTTAAAGCTTCTTCTGGGCTCATGCCATAAAAGGTATTGCTCAGTTCTTCAAGAGCAACATTTATTTTTTCTTTAGCCTCATTTAAAGCTGCTCTTCCCTCTTCTAATTGGCGTTTGGCATCATCTAATTTAGTCCTATTATCATTGATAGTATTTTGATTATTGTTGACTTCCACCCAACCATCATCAATTTCTTTTTGTCCATCAATTAATTCGACATAGGCATCATACAATTCAGCTTCGCCATCAGCAATCTCTTTTTGAGCGTCAGCTACCTCTTCTTCTAATGTTTTTTCGGCATCAGCTATCTCTTGTTCAGCCTCTTGAATCAAATCATTTTTGAGATAATTCTCTTGCCTACTGGCCATATCTTCTACATTTACCTTGATATTGCTAATAAGTTCATCATAAGTGTCTGAATAAGACGTTTCTTCAAGCGCACCTTCAAGTGTAAAATATACAGTAGTATAATATTCAGCAATAAAATTATCATTATCTATCCACAAGACTGTATCTAAAGCTAGATTATTAAAAGTTGAAGTCTCTAAGGTCTTAGCTAAGTATTGGCTGCTTTCAACCGTACCCACTATCGTATAGGTATCATATTTAAGGTTATCTAAGATGTCATCGTCATTATATACCTTGATAGTCGAACCAATCTCTATTGTCTCACTCAATTCGCTACCTTCTAAGACTAAAGCTTCTCTATCATTTTCTGGCATGCGTCCTTCGACGAGTTTAAATTTGTTGATATTAGAATCGAGTTCTTGTAAACGAGTGACATAGACTGACGTTTCATCTATTTCGACGTAAGCATCGACAAACTTAGAGGCAAAGACTTCTTTAACTCCCTCGGTTTCTTCTATAGCCCTAACATCTTCGTTGCAAAAACCAAATGACGAATATATCTGCATATCCATCAGATTGTTTTCGTCATTATACTTATCAACCGATCTCTCTAACATCGGCGAAGAGGACATTAAACCTACCATGAATCCAGAGCCGATTAAAACCATTAGAGTCAAGGTGATAAAACGTTTAAATGTTCTTCTAATCAATCTAAAAGTATCTCTATTAAACATTAGTATTCAATATCCTCAGCATTCTTTGGGTTCTCATTAGTCTCAATTGATACGATTTTTCCACTCTTAACTCGAATTATCGTATTGCCAATATCAGCTAAAGCGCTATTATGAGTAATCATGATGACTGTGATGTGATGGATTTTGACCATATCTTGTAAGACCTTCAATATCTGTTTACCAGTGACATAGTCGAGAGCACCTGTCGGCTCATCGCATAATAAAAGTTTTGGATTCTTCGCCACGGCACGAGCTATAGCGACACGTTGCTGTTCACCGCCCGATAACTGTGACGGAAAGTTATGAGCTCTAGCTGATAGACCAACCATCTGTAAAACTTCACTAGCATCTAGAGGATTCTTACATATCTGTCTAGCTAGCTCCACATTTTCATAAGCGGTTAAATTTTGCACTAAATTATAAAATTGAAAGATAAAACCAATATCATAGCGACGATATTCGCACAATTGTCTATCGTTGGCTTTAGAGATATCCCTTCCATCGACAATGATACTGCCGCTAGTAACAATATCCATCCCACCTAAAAGGTTTAGTATAGTCGTCTTACCGGCTCCAGAAGCTCCTAAAACGACAACTAATTGTCCCTTTTCAATCTCGAAAGAGATATCATCGACAGCCTTAATTTCTACTTCGCCAACCTTATAAATCTTTGAAACATCTTTAAATTCAATAAATGCCATAAACTAAACTCCTAATATTGTACCTTTATTTAAATGAATACCGGATGTAAAACTTCTAAAATATAATTTCAAGACATATTTTAATCTATCTTTAGATAGGTTCACATCTTTTAAGCATTCTGTAACGCCATTAAATATCGAATTGGCATAGGCCCTAGCCAAGATAGCTATTTCTCCTTCACTCAATGCTTCCTTAACCTCTTCACTGATGATATGAGTGATAAGACTAGAAAACCACAAAGATAATTCCTTGTTGAGAGTTGAGTGCATCATGAGTATCTGCATCTCGTCCCTATTACGGAAATAAATATCAACTAAGTCGTCCGAGATACGGTCAAAGACAGAAACCATCTCTAACTTATCTAAATCAATAATGGTATTTTGATTTCCAAAATTAATATAGATATCACAATCTTTATAGATGCTATCCTCTATCTCTTTTAAAGTCGGTGTGACTATGTTTTGAATCAAATCATCCTTACTTTCGAAATAGCGATACAGATTACCAACTGTCATATTAGACATCTTAGCTATATTGCGCATCGAGGCATCTTTATAACCAAAAGTTAACAGCTCTTTCTTTGCTGCTTCGATGATAGAATTGCGCATGTTTTCTTTTAATTTCTGGGCCATTAATGAACTCCTGTTCATTAATAGTATAATAATACTCATGGTCTTTGTAAACAAAAAGGCCACATAATTTTGTGGCCCC
Organism: uncultured Bacillota bacterium; assembly: GCA_949290085.1. Lineage (GTDB taxonomy): Bacteria > Bacillota_I > Bacilli_A > Erysipelotrichales > Erysipelotrichaceae > CALUZH01. The sequence continues at coordinate 21,143 of CASEQH010000018.1, forward strand.
CTTTATAACTATTTTCTTAAACCTAATTTCTTAACAAGTTCACGGTAACGGTTTACGTCAGTTTCTTTTAAGTAGTTCAAGAAATTTTTACGTTTACCAACCATCTTCATTAATCCACGGTTAGAGTGGAAATCTTTTTTATGTTCCTTCATATGAACTGTTAAACGATTGATTTGTTCAGTTAAGATAGCAACTTGTACTTCAACTGATCCGGTGTCGCCTTCTTGACGAGCAAAATTCTTGATGATTTCTTGTTTTTCTTGTTTTGATAACATTTCTATTCTCCTTTTATCTTTATCCTATTACTCCGAGTAATTGATTGGAGATTTCAAAAACCCAGCATAAAGGCTTGTTCACTATAGCATATTTTTAATAAATAAGCAATAATCCTAATAACATTCCGATAATCAAAGCAAAACTAGGCAACTTAGATTTATACATCAAAATGGATTGCGGCAGTATCTCTCCAAAGACGACATAAAGCATAGCGCCAGAAGCTAAAGATAAAGACAACATTAAACCAATGTTACCGATATCACCAACTAAATAGCCAAGTATGGCCCCTATCACTGTTGGAAAGCCACTCAAGGCACTCAAAATGACAGCTTTACTTCTCTGCATACCTCCTGAGACTAGTGGCACACTAACAGCCATGCCCTCTGGGATATTATGAAAACCAATAAGTAGGGCAATAGTTAGTGCTGAACCATCTAAACTAGCATCATTATAGATATAGGAAGCACCTATTGTCATTCCTTCAGGAATATTATGTAGGGCAATAGCACAAGCCATAACTATACCAGCGACAAATAGCGACAGCTTAGAGTCTTTATTCTTCACATGTTCATTATAGTGATCAGCATGAATTAGCTCATCGATATCATCATGAGTTTCTGGATGGTCATCAGTGATATGCGGCACTTCCTTATTAAACTTATTATCGATTAAATAATTGAGGATATAGACAATAACTACACCCAATATAATAGAAAAGACAATATAAATAGTATCAATACCAGTAGCGATAGCTCCTTCAATCAAATCAAAGCAGACAATAGATAACATCACTCCGGCTGCAAAAGCTAGTAGTAATGAGATAGTTCTATTGGAATCCTTCTTAAATAATACTCCGATAAAACCACCTAGTCCTGTACCGACAACGCCAGCAATAAAAGTTACAATTAACAGTGTAAGCATACAGATAATAGAATAAACCTATAATATGACAATTTCAATAAAAACTGTGAAATAATCACAGTTTCCTAATTATTGTTCCTCGTCAGAAGATAAAGTAATTTCTCCACCAACTGGCATAGTACGTGGAGCACATAAGATTACATTTTCACCAATCTTCTTGATTGAACCATCAACTCCATAAATAACACCAGATAAGAAATCAATAATTCTTTGGCGATATTCATGAGGCATACGATGTAAATTGACAGCACAGGCTTTCTTTTGTTTTAAATGAAGTCCTATTTCCTCTGCTTCTTCAAAAGTTCTAGGTTCAAATAATACTATGTTAGCATTGGCAGCAATGCGGCTAGCACCTTTAACTTTTGGTTGCTCATATGTACTCAATGCATCAGCTTCTTCTTGTGTCAATTCTAGTTCTTCATCAGCTTCTTCTGGAGCGATGAAATTTTTAATTTTTTCACCAATTCCCACAATAAATCACTCCTTTATTTACTAGACCATTTTACCATAATGTCTAAAGATAAGAAACACCTTTACAATAAGTTTGTATAACAGAATAGTCATCGGCCAACACGACAATGTCCGCATCATAACCGCTCTTGATATATCCTTTGCAATCATCCATCTTTAGGTAGCGCATCGGATTACATGTACATGATGCTAGAGCTACCTCAAATGGTACCATAGCTTTTTCAACCAAGATCTTTAAGCCTTCATTAATCTTTAAAGTTGAACCAGCCAAACCTTTAGAACCACCAGTCAAGTGAGCACTACCATCTGGATATATTTCTATTTCTTGACCACCAAATAAGAATTTAGAACCAACTGGCTTAGCCTTACACATCAAAGAATCAGAAATCATAATACAATTTTCAGGCTTTGAAGTGAAATAGATATTTAAAGCTGCCGGTGTTGAATGATTGCCATCACAAATAATCTCACCAAAGGTATTTTTAAAGCGCAAAGCGGCACCGACAAGTCCATTATTTCGGTGATTGAAAGCAGTCATACCATTATAGACATGGGTAAAGCTTCTAGCACCGTTAGCTATAGCGAATAAAGCTTCATCATATGTGGCATTAGAATGACCAATACTGACATTTACGCCATTATGAGCTAGATATTTTACTAATGTGAAGTCATCATCATGTTCAGGAGCCATTGTAATTATCTTGATTAAGCCCTTAGCATCTTCTTGATATTGTTTAAACTCTTCGACCGTTCCTTTAATGATATATTCTTCTGGTTGAGCTCCTTTGTAGTGCATATCAAGATATGGCCCTTCAAAATGAATTCCTAATATCTCAGCACCTTCAGGTTTTTCTTCATAAACTTTAGCGACATTCTTTAAGGCGTTAGATAATACCTCATGTGATTGAGTGATTGTCGTTGGACATAGTCCACAAACACCTTCTTTGACAATTTCTTTAAGCCAATGATGTAAACCTTCTGGCGTAGCATCATTGGTATCCCATCCATCATAGCCATGAGTATGGATATCGTAAAATCCTGGAACAATGCGATTGTCACCATAGTCGTAATCAACGTCCTTAAAAGCGTATGGATAGATAGATGCTATCTTTCCATCTTCGATTTCTACCTGGGCTCTTACAAATTGTGAAGCGAGCCAAACTCTAGTACTTTGAATTATCATATATAATTTCCTCCGTTTTTATTATATAAAAATTTTAAGAAATATGCTTGATTAAACCATATTTTACTAGGGCATTATAAAAGCCATCATCTAGGACATCCGAGGTAATATCAAAAGCTATATCTTTGACTTCTTTAAAGGCATTGCCCATCGCTATACCATATCTGACCACCTTTAACATCTCGATATCATTTAAACCATCACCAAAGGCAAAGGCATCCTCATAAGCAATATTTAAAAAATCCTCTATCTTTTCACAAGCATCGCCTTTATTATTATCAATCAAATTGATATCAAAGGATGGAAAGCCATGATGGTGCCTAATATCAAAGGAAGAGGAAAAAGTTTCAAAAAATTTTTCACCTTCTTCTTCTGTATGGCATGCCAACATGGCAATATTGATATGTTCATCCTTGCTGTAATCTTTGGAAGTATATATGTCGCCTAAACCCCAGGCTGCATTAAAGTCTTGATGCAGTTTGTTGTTAGAGGCATTGGTATAGATACATTCTTGGCTTTCAAAATAATAATTCAAATTATTACATATCGCATATTCTCTTAATTCTTTGAGTTGTTCATAAGCGAAATATCTTTCATATATAACTTTCCCTTCATGCTCGGCATAAGCACCATTAGCACAAATATAGCCGCTAGGATTAAGTTTGGTAATCTCTTCAGGCAACATACACTTAGATCTTCCCGAGGCAATAAAGATATAATCATCTTTTTTAAGTTCAGCCATAGCATATTTAGTTTTGGGTGTTATATCTTTAAGTCCGCGCAAATTGTCAACAATAGTGCCATCTATATCACAAAATACAATCTTTTTCATATCTCCATCATAACAAAAAAGAAGAGTTTATTTGAACTGAACCCACTTATTTGGACAAGTTAAGCTCTAAGAACCAATTAAGGCTTGATTCCTATATTCCATAGGTGTTAAGCCTTTTAATCTGCTTTTGATTCTATCATTGTTATAGTAATAAATATATTCTTCAATTGCTT
>CASEQH010000019.1 GCA_949290085.1 uncultured Bacillota bacterium
ACATTACTTCGTCCCAAAGGATTTGCAGAGTTGCTACAGTCTTCCATAATGTCACCTCCCACGGTAAATATAAAAGTCTTTTTAAAAAATGTCAATTATGAAGATTAAAAACAGCGATTTTTTTGAAATGCCCCCTTGAGACTAAGGGGGCATTACTACTTATTATCATTTTAGAATATAACCATATGCCCTTACTGGTGGATGATTACTTGGGGTTGGATAATAGGTATAGTGATATACCACTTGAATGAGATAAGCCTCATCAATTTCAATATAGCTCAGATTTAGATCATACCAATTCGATGTCTTTAACTCGAATATATTTGAAATCTCATAATATGGAATATCATCGCTATTAAAGCCATATAAAGTTGTCCTAAAATGTGGACTTAATTCTGAATAGATTGATGGAATAGGAATAATCTCTTTTCCCTCTACAACTTTATAGAAATCACTATCTTGATAATGAACATTCTTGCCAACATCATATCCATAATCTAATTCGCTAACATACATATCATCACTGATATTAGCTAGGATAGCATTTATATCATAATAATAAATTTCATCGACTAGTACCTCACAAGCTATATCAGGTTGTGAAGATAAGGGCTCCTTACAAAACTCACCAATTGTCGGTAAGGCAATCCTATTAGCGAAATAAGGAAATTCTAAATATTCAAAGTCTAAATCATATATTATTTCCTTTTTAAGTGGCTCATCATCATAATTATAAATATAGCCAAAAGGTATGGTTTCTTCTGTCGGACTTATACTTTCTTTTACTTCATTATTAGTACACCCTATAAGCATCAAAATCATCATAAGTAGAATTATTCTTTTCATCATTTATCACTTCCATTCTTATAACCAAAGGTCTTATTTAAATAGATTATTAATAACAGTTCTTTACTTCTACTATCATTCTAACATGTATGAACATTTAAAAAAGGCAATCATTAAAATTGCCTCATTATCTATTATTCCCAATATAACAGAAACCAAATACCTCAGGTCCGACATGAGTTCCAATCGTCGGTCCTACTTGAACATTCTCTGCAAAGCTATATTTACTTAAAGCTGGATGAGCTAATAGCTTAGTCAGATTCTCAGTGCCATAGGTATAGACAGGATAAATAGGATAGTTAGTGTCGACATCGGTCATATTTTCAATGACTGTCGAGATAGCCTTATTAAAGCCAATGGCCTTAGTGAAGACATCGACATTTCCTTCTACATCAACAGTGATGATAGGTTTAATGCGAGCTAAAGAACCTATGGCAGCTGTAGCAGCCGATATTCTTCCTCCTTTTTTAAGATATTCAAGAGTGCTTAGGGCCGCAACAATATGAATACGATTTTTTAAAGCTTCAATAGTTTCTACTATCTCTTCAGCACTTTTTCCATCCTTGATAAGTCTAATAGTCTCATGAACTAGAAGTAACATACCACCAGTAGCACTTAATGAATCAATGATATGAATATTATCATACTCACAGAGTTTCTTAGCTAGTAAGGCGCTTTGATAAGTTCCGCTTAAACTTGATGATAAAGTGATACAGATACATTCATCACCCTTAGCTTTAATATCATTAAAGATATCTAGAAAGTCATTAGGGGTAGGTTGTGAAGTCTTAGGAAAGACACCTTCATCAACTAGCTTATGATAGAATTCATCTCTTCCTATCGTCACGCCATCAAAGTACTCCTTATCATTGATACAAACTTTTAGCGGTACTATGCTTATACCGTTTTCCTCAGCCATCTTTGATGGAATATCAGCTGTACTATCAGTTACAATACGAATCATTTAATTAAATTTGTCGCTTTAGTGACTGATTCAAATATCGGAATGATACTATCTTCTAATCCTTCAAGATTCTCCACAATTGCTTCAACATAGTCTAAAACTAATTGATGTTGCTTATGATAGATGTTATTTTCATCGCAGAGTATGACAATAATCTTACGCTTATCATTAGTTGAACGAACTCTTTTGACAATATCTTTTTCTTCCAGACTATTCAAAGTGCGATTCATTAAAGACTTCTGCATCTTCATCATCTTACACAAATCAGTAGCTGTAATCTCTTCATCTTGATGATTCTTCAAATAGTTACAAACTACTGCCTCATTAAATGGCAACATACTAGTAACCCTTTGTGAATCAATAGCGATAATCATATCTAACCAAGCCTTTAAGATAGCTTCTTTTTTTGAATCAACCATTAAGCTCTCCTTTCTCGTTCATAAAGTGAACTGTTCATATTGTATATATAATTAGTTAATAAAGTCAACTAAAAGATAAAAGGACATCACTTAGATGTCCTTAGTATTAATCAAGTTCCAAAGCGCCAGTATATAACTGATAGTAAGTCTTCTTTTCTTTGAGTAAGGACTCATGGTCACCTCTTTCGATGATGACGCCATGGTCTAGAACCATAATGACATTACTATTTTGAATAGTTGATAGACGATGAGCTATCACAAAGACTGTTCTACCCTTCATCAGTTCATCCATACCCTTTTGTACTACTGCTTCGGTATGTGTATCGATACTCGATGTAGCTTCATCAAGGATTAAGACTGGTGGATTGCTTAAAGCTGCCCTAGCGATAGATAGAAGTTGTCTTTGGCCTTGCGATAAACTAGCTCCATCACTTGTAAGCATGGTGTTATAGCCATCTGGCAAGTGTCTGATGAAGTCATCAGCATTAGCTAATTTAGCTGCAGCTATCACTTCTTCATCGCTAGCTTCTAAGTTACCAAAGCGAATATTATCCATAATAGTTCCCTCAAAGAGGTGAGTATCTTGTAAGACTATACCTAATGAACGGCGCAAATCATCCTTCTTGATGAGTTTAATATCGATACCATCATAGGTAATAGAACCATTTTGTATCTCATAGAAACGATTAATGAGGTTAGTGATAGTCGTCTTACCAGCACCAGTCGCTCCCACAAAGGCAATCTTTTGACCTGGTTTGGCAAATAAGTTGATGTCATGAAGAATGATCTTATCTTTGACATAGCCAAAGTCGACATTATTGAAGCGGACATCACCTAGTAGTTTGACATAAGTGACGCTTCCATCAGGATGTGGATGTTTCCATGCCCACATACCTGTTCTTTCTTTAGCTTCTACAATATTACCAGCCTTATCATACTCTGCATTGACCAAAGTTACTTTACCATCATCTACTTCAACCTTTTCATCTAATAGCTTAAAGATTCTATCAGCACCGGCTAAAGCCATGACAGCACTGTTTATCTGTTGAGAGATTTGGTTGATAGGAGCTGAGAATGAGCGGTTAAGTTGTAAGAAGGCGCCTAGTCCACCAATACTGATGCTATTAGTATAAATACTTAATAGACCGCCGATGATGGCACAGATGACATAGTTTACATAGCCTAGATTACCCATAATAGGCATCATGATATTAGCATAGTAGTTAGCCTTATAGGCACTATCGAATAATTCTTCATTGATACCTTCAAATTCCTCTATCGCCTTATCTTCATGAGTAAAGACCTTAATAACTTTTTGGCCTTGCATCATCTCTTCGATATAAGCATTGACTTTACCAATATTTTTCTGTTGTAAAACGAAATAAGTACTACTGTTATTAATGATATACGAAGATACCTTTTTAATCACAAAGACAATGACTAGAACGATTAAGGTTAAAGGTATCGAGATAGTTATCATCGAGATTAGTACGCCGATGATAGTCAAGATAGAACTTATGAGTTGAGGAATACTTTGCGAGATGAGTTGACGCAATGTATCCGTATCATTTGTATAGATAGACATGATATCACCATGGGCATGCGTATCAAAATAAGAAATAGGTAGCTTCTCCATGTGTTCAAATAACATGTCTCTAGTTTTCTTTAAGGTTCCCTGTGCCACCGTCAATAATATTCTATTGTAGACATAGGTGCTGATGACACCGATGAGATAGATAGTTCCCATCATCAACAAGGCCTGCATAAGCGGCATAAAATCAGGATTTTCTACTCCTACCATCGGTACGATGTAGTCATCGATTAAACTCTTGATAAACAAGGAGCCTAAGACCGAGGCAGCCGAACTGATAAAGATAAATACAAGCGTTACAATACAATGCACTTTATAATTTTCAAAGATAAAAGATATCAGTCTTTTAAGGATGAGGTCGCCATTTTCTAACTTGACGCGAACAGTGCTTCCTTTTCTACTCACCGAGATTACCTCCTTCCTTCTGTATGCGATATATATCACGATATATATCATCAGTCTTTAATAATTCTTCACTTGTGCCTAGACCATGAATCTTGCCATCGTCTAAGACAATAATTAAATCAGCATCTTCAACTGAAGTGATACGTTGAGCAATAATAATCTTTGTCGTATCCGGAATCTCTTCCTTAAAAGCCTTTCTGATGAGGGCATCAGTCTTAGTATCAACTGCACTAGTTGAATCATCTAATATTAAAACTTTAGGTTTTTTTAATAACGCTCTAGCGATACATAGACGTTGTCTTTGACCACCTGATACATTAGTACCACCCTGTTCAATATAAGTATCATAGCCATCTTCAAAAGTAGAGACAAAGCTATCAGCTTGCGCTAATTTACTAGCTTTAATAATCTCTTCATCGGTGGCATTTTCATCTCCCCATCTTAGATTCTCCTTGATAGTGCCTGAAAATAAGACATTATTTTGTAGGACGACAGATACTTCATTACGCAAAGTATCTAGGTCATATTCACGCACATCTCTTCCACCGACTAATACTCTTCCCTCACTTACATCATATAGACGTGAGATAAGTGATACTAAAGTCGACTTACCACTACCGGTTGAACCGATAATACCAACCATCATACCTGAATCAATCTTGAGATTGATATTATCTAAGATATTAACTTCTTGGTCCTTCTTATATTTAAAAGAGACATTATCAAAGACAATACTGCCATCCTTTACTTCCATAACTGGATTTTCAGGACTTACTATCGTTGATTTTTCTTCTAATACTTCAGCGATTCTTCGCATGCTGGCAAGTGACATCGTAATCATGACAAAGACCATCGATATCATCATCAAGCTCATCAAGATATTTGTTGTATAAGTAAATAGAGACATGAGCTCTCCTGTTGTAAGGTCACCAACAACTATCATCTTAGCTCCTAGCCAACTTAAAAGAATTAAGCATGCATACATCGTAAACTGCATAGCTGGTGAATTGTATAATAATTTTTTCTCAGCCTTAGTAAAAATCTTATAGATTTCATTAGAAGCCTTCTTAAACTTCTCTGTTTCAAATTTTTCACGCACATAGGCCTTCACAGTTCTAATACCAGTAACATTCTCTTGTACACTCGCATTTAAGTCATCGTATTTTTGGAAGGCGACATCAAATATCTTGAAAGATACATAGACGATAGAAAATAAGATAATCGCCAAAAATATAACGGCAACTAAGAATATCATCGCCAATTCACTATTGATAGTAAAAGCCATAAACATGGCACTTATCAACATGAATGGCGCTCTGAAACAAACTCTGATAATCATCTGATAAGCATTTTGAACATTAGTTACATCAGTAGTCATTCTGGTAACTAGGCCAGCCGTTGAATACTTGTCGATATTTTCAAAGGAATAATTTTGAATATTCTTAAACATGGCCAGACGCAAATTAGCTGCAAAACCACTAGATGCATAAGCGGAATACTTACCACTTTTAAAACCGGCATATAGACTCACAAAGCTACAGATGAGCATTAATATTCCATATCCTAAAACGGCAGTCATGTCGCTTCTTTCGACTCCTAAGTCGATAATTCTCGCCATTAAAAAGGGAATCAATATTTCTAGAAATACTTCTATACAGACAAATAATGGTGCCAGCACAGAAGCTTTCTTGTATTGTTTGATGTGGGAAGCTAAGGTTTTTATCATAATCATCTCTCCTTACTATTCATCATCGTATCAATAATCTTATCCATTGAATCTAATAGATTGTTTTTCTCCTCTTCGCTTAAACAAGCCATCATCTCCTCTTCATAATTATTGAGGCTATTACGTAAATAATCTTCTAATTCAAAAGCTTTATCAGTCAAAGTAACAATCTTGATACGCTTGTCTTCTTCTGATGTCACTCTGCTCACAAAACCCTTCTCCTCAAGACGATTTAAAATCCCTGAAACAGTTGGATTAGATACGCGGAAAAAGTTTTCAATATCTCTTTGTACAACCACCTGATCTTGATGTTTGTACAAATAACGGATAACCCGAGCTTGCGAGCTAGTCAGATTATCCTTTTTAAGAAATTCATTAAAGGCTTGATCGATATGCCAATGAATTATCTTAATCATAATACCAAGTCGTTTTTCTCTCATAATTATCCTCTCATTATATTAGGTGTCATGCTAATACATAGCACGCTATATATTTTAATATATGCATTTTTAGTGGTCAATATTTTTAGTAAAAATCTCTGTTCTAAACCATTCAGGAATAAGGGCAATTTCCAAATCCCCACTATAGCCGTTATTGGCCACCGTTCTGTAGTAAAAAATTCCATCCACATAAAAGGGATTTGTTTCACCTTCAGCATCTAGACTAATACTTACTTGACTATAGTCCACTCATCGCTTTCTTGATACTCATAGTAGAGTTTTCCATGCTCATCACTATCTACTTTCATACAATCTTGTATTAAAAGATAAAGTGCAATAATCTCATCTTTTCCATTTCGTACGATTTGAGCATATGCATTGTCCCATAAAAGTAGACGGGTCATTAAGGTTTCACGAAATACAAAACTCGTCATCTCTGAATTAGGCTCATCATGGACTAATTTGTAAAGTGTGTGGTCTTTAGCTTTCGCCTTACTGCCCCCTTTGTCTTCATAAAAGTGTAGGTGCAGACTTGCCGCAGCCTCTGATAGTATCCTCACACATGAGTAGACTGCCGTCATTTGCATAGCCGAGCGTTCATTTACCATTTTACCACTAGCAGAGTAGCCCATTAAAAAACTATATCCACTGCCATTAAGACTGTTTTGTGGCTTATCTCTTGATTTGAATAAACCTTGAAATAATCTCATTTCATCATCCTCCTTTTCTGAATTTAGGTATACAAAAGCACCTGCCTTTTGACAGATGCTAAACCTTATTCATTAATACTTTCCTTTATTTTAAGCTTGTTTTTAAGGAAATGGGGAGCTAATTAAGGGAATCATTTTATCCTTAAATAATAAGTATTTTTTCCTGCACCCTCTCTTTTGATCTCTCCTTGAGTGACTAGTTTTCTGAGTGAGCCTTCAATAGAACTAATGCTAAGAGATGGACAGAGTTCTCGGATATCTTGCTTAGTAAATCGACCAATCTTACTTAATGTTGCTCGTCTTACCATTTCAAGTGCTGAAAGTTTTGTTTCTACTAATGCAAATCGATCTTCAAAATCTTTGTAGGCTGCAAGAATTGTACCTAGAAGATATTTTATGAATGGCACGACATCTTCCTTCCCATCATGCCATCCAACCTGTGCCTTAGCTAAGGCATCATAGTATAAGTCTTTATTCTGTGCGATTTTCGCTTCTAAAGAGATATATTTCCCCACAAAGAAACCATTTCTATAGAGTAAAAGTGTTGTTAGCAAGCGACTCATTCTACCATTACCATCATTAAAAGGATGAATGCAAAGAAAGTCATGAATAAAAAGTGGAATTACAAGTAAAGGCTCAGCTTCCATATTCCCAATAACACGATTGTATTCTTCGCATATTTTATCCAATGCTATAGGAGTTTCATAGGGTGCAAGAGGTGTGAACAGAGTTTCCACATGCCCGTCTGGATAAGTCGCACTAATATAATTTTGTACCTGCTTAGTTCTACCACCCATTGGGTTATTCATATAGCGATACAAGGTCCTATGCAACTGTAAAATATAATTCTGCGTGATAGAAATATCATCAAAACTTTCATGAATAATGCTTAAGACATCCCTATAGCCTGCTATTTCTTGTTCATTACGATTTCGAGGCGTTGTTTTTTCTTCAACTAACTGCCTAATTCGTGTGTTGGTCGTAACAATTCCTTCTATTGCATTGGATGCTTCTGTACTTTGTACTTTAGCGATTTCCACAAGTTTTTCTAATTCCTCAGGTCGTTGCTTCAAATACATTTCCTGTTTTCCCATCTCTTTATATATCGAAGCAATTAAGCTAAGGATATCGGAATCCCATTTCTGATTTTTCAACTCCGAATAATTAAATTCTCTCATAAGCTTGCCATCCTTCTTTTCCCTTAAATATTATCATAAAATAAGGGAATATACAAGGAATTAAGGGAATAATCCCTTAAATTTATTTTTAATTTAAGGGAAACATGAGCTATTTGAGGGAATGACCTATCATCAAATCTACAAAAATAATATTCCTCGGTTGTCATAAACCGATTCACTAGTATCGAGCCCGCATCTAATTGCTCCATCTAGTGCCATGATAGCTGCAATGACACCATCTATCTTTTCGGTGGACTTTTCTTTATCAGCTTTAATATTTCCAGCAGAATCAGTTCTAATAAAGATGTTGTTCATATTCCACCTTAAGATAGGATGGATCTTTTTCCCAGAAAAGTAATTGCTTGGAACCTTTCAGCTAAGCCAGATGTTGATTTGGTTATGACAACTTTCAAAAAAGCTTACGAAAAGAGAAATGCTCCAACTGGACTTATGTTCCATTCAGACAGAGGATCACAATATACTGCCTTCTCTTTTCGACAATTGATAGATTCTCTTAATGTTGTTCAATCTTTTTCTAAAAAAGGATATCCGTTTGATAATGCTTGTTGTGAATGTTTTTTCAAGCATCTTAAAAAGGAAGAAGTAATCGTTATAGCAGATACATTATCAAAAAGCCCCAAGAAGGATCTGCCTCTTGAGTAGGATTAATTTCTTTGATGGTTGTAGTCTCTTCCACATTAGCGAAACTACATCCCACCAATATAAGAAGCAGGACTAAAATAATTATCCTTTTCATATTTTATTCTTTCGATGCATAGGCAAACATTCTATAGTTTCCATTATTTGTATTAGTAAATTCTAGATAAATGGCATCTTTAGTATCAATGGTTATAACTTGAATAATATGATTACGTCC
>CASEQH010000020.1 GCA_949290085.1 uncultured Bacillota bacterium
AGCTTTTAAGCTAGCTCCGTCACTTTCTTCTACAATCTTAGCTAAGAGATATGGTGTTACATCCTTACCTTTAATGCCAGCTTTTTCTGCTGGTTCAATTGCTTCATCGATTAATTTATCGATATATTTCTTATCCATAGATGATTCAGCAGGAATAGGATTAGTGACTAGTACTGCACCATCAAGTTTTAAGGCTTCCTTTTCCTTAATCATATCAGCTATTTCTTCTGGACTATCTAGGCGAAGATTTAATTTGTATTCTGATTCAGCAGTAAAGAATTGTGGTAAGTAATCTGTTTGATAACCAACTACTGGTACACCCTTAGTCTCAAGATATTCTAGTGTTCTTGGTAAATCCAAGATAGACTTAGCGCCAGCACAGATTACATTGACATTAGTCTTTGCTAGCTCTTCTAGGTCAGCTGAGACATCCATGGTCTCTTCATATCCACGGTGTACACCGCCAATACCACCAGTCACAAAGAATTTAATGCCAGCCATAGCTGCACAAATCATTGTCGTAGCGACAGTAGTAGCACCCATTTCCTTTTTTGATACTACTTTAGCTAAATCTCTTCTTGAAACCTTAGCGACATTTTTAGCAGTAGCTAGTGTTAATAAGTCTTCTTCTTCAAGACCAATCTTAATAACGCCATCAATGATGGCAATAGTAGCAGGAACTGCCCCATTATCTCTAATAATCTGCTCACAAGTCTTAGCCATTTCTACATTTTGGGGATATGGCATACCATGAGAGATAATTGTTGATTCTAGTGCGACAACAGGTCTTTTAGCATCTAGTGCTTCTTGAACTTCTTTTTTGATTTCTAATTTCATAAAATTCCACCTTTCATTTAATCTATAAAATTAATTCTTATTGAACTTCTTTAATAATTTCTCAAAGATATTTTTAGCTTTTGGTCTTTCCTTAGGAGCATTTTCTAATGTCCACTCCATTAACTTTTCCTGGGAATTAAAATGAGCCTTACCATCAACCACATGATGATATTCATTATCACTTCCGAGTATTCTTGCACCAACATTATCTTTAAGATTATAGTCGATTATCGTATATATCTTATCTTTTACATCTTTATCATAGATTGGACAAGCTACTTCTACTCTATTTTCAGTATTGCGCTTCATCATATCTGCACTAGATATATACATCTTCTCTTGTCCTTTTTTACCAAAGACATAGATGCGAGCGTGTTCAAGATAACGACCAATAATTGACCTTATATAAATATTTTCGCTCTTACCGATAACTCCTGGCACAAGACAACAAATACCTCTGATGACTAAATCGATGCGAACACCATTTTGTGATGCTTCAACAAACTTATTGATGATATCAATATCATTTAAGGAATTTAGTTTCATAAAGATATAACCATCTTCCTTTAGAGCTATCTGTTCATCTATCATCGTGATCAATCTATCTTTTAGATGATATGGAGCTACTAATAATTCTTTATAATCGCCATCTAAGCTGCCCTGAGCCATATTGTTGAAGAATTCATGAGCATCATCGGCTATGGCTTGATTAGCAGTCATTAAAGATAAGTCAGTATATAACTTAGCTGTCTTTTCATTATAGTTGCCAGTTGCCACTTGAACGATATAGCGATAGTGATGATTTAATTTTAAAGTTATTAAACATATCTTGCTATGAACTTTATATTCATCAAAGCCATACATGACATTGCAGCCATTTTCTTCTAAGACTTCAGCCCAGTCGATATTATTCTTTTCATCAAAACGAGCTTTTAATTCAATTAATACTGTAACACTCTTACCATTTTCACTAGCTTGGCACAAATATTCAACTACCTTGCTAGGATTAGCTAAACGATAAAGCGTTATCTTTATCGATTCAACTCTAGGATCATCAGCAGCATTCTTAAGTAATCTTAAAAATGGTGTAGTGGTTTCATAAGGATAATATAGTAACATATCCTTTTTGAGAACCTGATTTATCATCGATTCGTCAAAGTTATAA
>CASEQH010000021.1 GCA_949290085.1 uncultured Bacillota bacterium
CTACCCCACCGAAACCAAATATCATTAAAAATATAAAAAATCCGATAATTCCTGAATTGTTGTTTCTATTCATGATATTAATTATACGCTAGTTTAGGCTATTTAAAAAGCACATCACAAAGAAAAAGATGGCTAATTTAACCATCTTTCATAACTATGCAATATTTTCTTTACTGCCCTTACGCATCTCAGCGATAGATACAAAGCGGATGCTGTCAGCATTTTGTTTAGCTTGATTTCTTTGAGCTTTGACATTGCCTTCATGTCTAGTATTTAAGATGTTCTTATTGACCATATATTGTACATAGACAAACTTTTTAATCAAGAACCACTTACAGATACATTCACGGATAAATCTATCTTTATTTTCTACTGTCTTTAAGTTATCAAATAGATTTTCACTGATGGCATTAGATATTTCTAAAGCATGTTCATAGCTTGCATCATAATCCTTAAAACGTGTACTATCTAATTCTCTTTGAATCTGCCCGGCACGTTTAGTAAACATCTTCTTGTATGTATCACATACTTCTTCAACATTCCTGTCATCGATAGCGACAATGTCGTTTTTGACATCTTGGAATGCTCCAGATGGCTCGGTTAGACAATAATATATTCCTTTGGCATATATATATTCATCATTAACGAGTAATAATGCTTTTTCTTGTTCTTCTTTCTTCGTATAAATAATATACGGTGAAACGATTGCTTCATTTTCTAATTTGAAAATGTCCTTGTAACGAATAATCTGATTAGAGATCGAGTCTTTGGAAACACCAGTTCTTAAATTGACGATTACTCTTGAATCGTTATCAATTTCAAACAGAGCTTTCAAAGCTGGTAAAATATTGCTATCTTCTTCTAATGTATCTAAATAATCTTCTAGATAGCCATTAAAATCACAAGCATTAGAACCCTTCCTAACATCTGCAACAGATCCTAACAACTCATAAATTCCCATTTTTGCCTCCTATATAAACATGAACCTATTATATAATAATTTAATATCAAATTGTAGTTTTTTTATAAGCATTACCTTATTTTTGTAAATAGGGGTATAATCAAGTGTGGAGGATGATTTTATGAATTTAGATGAATTAATCTGTAATGTCAACGCCAAGCTTCAAAATCTTAAAGATCTAGCTACAAGTAAAAGACCAAATTTAAGTAATGAAGATCAACTCAAGTTGGATGCCCTAATCGCTAAGACAGAAAGCGGCGTACGCAAAGCCCTTCTCAAAGTTAAAGAGACTGTCACTCCGGGTGAAGATAGCGAAATCGAATCTTTCTTACTAAATGTTCAGAATAAATGTTATGAAGTATGTGATTATACTTTAGCTAAGATTCATGAACTAAAAGAAGTTAGTCAAAGCGAAAAGATTAAAGATGCTGAAAAAGACATCAATGAAAGTTTCGCTGAATTCTTCCAAAGCGATGAATTCAAGTCAGCTATCAATACTGTCAAGGAAGTTGGCAATCAAGTCTATCAAAGTGTCAATGAATACATGAATAGACCAGAAACTCAAGAAAAGATTAAAAATGCTAAGAAGACAACTTTGAAATTCGCTGAAAAGGGAATGGATAAGCTAAGAGAAATTCTTAAAACTGAAGACTAAAATTAATTCGAGCCCAAAAATGGGCTCGTATTTTTATATTGTCTTTATTTCCATCGTCAATAATTTCAAACTGTCATCTACTATTAGTTTTTCTAAAAATCTTTCTAAGTAGGAATAGTCAGCTGTAATGCCTAATTCATTATCAGATGATAATACTAAGGCATCCCTAAAATACTTGGAATTATTTTTAAATAATTCATTATCCACCACCAAATCATTGTTTCTTAGATATTTTAGAAAGAATACCGTAATACTTCTTGTGTTTCCTTCTCTAAATGGGTGGATGCCCCAAATATTAGATAAAAATCGTGCTAAACTAGGAATATTTTTAAATTCTTTTTGCATACATCTTGTGCGTTCTTGTTCAATATCATAATCAAGATAATCATCAATATTATGATAATCAGTATATATTACCGACGCTCCATTAAGTATATCTTCGTTTTTCCTAATGTTGACATCTCTAAAGGCTCCTACGTATTTTGCGAGTGGTTCAGGAAATATGCCTGTGAATAAGTATTTATGTATCTTAATTAGTTCATTTTTTGTAGGTCTAAAGTCTATATTATTTAATAATTCTTGTATGCGAATGGATACTTCATCTGCTTCAATGGTATCTTTATCTATTTCATTATTTAGGTGGTATTCTTTTATTTCTTCTTTTATTTCCCTATAATTCTTTTTCCCTTGGATATGTTCTTCTGCTAATTCATATAATTTTTTACTAGGCACAAGTCCATCAACAGCCTGTAAGCCTGTGGCCACATCCCAATATTCTCTAGCCTTATTTAAGTTAATATATTCACCTTTAACTTCTGTATATGTATCTAGCATCTAGACACCTCCTATCGTTAACTATTATTATATCATGCCTTATTTATCACAAAAGAAAGAGAAGCATTACTACTTCTCTTCTACATATTTAATTACTAGATGTCTCTGATTTCCTTCGCCTTCTGACTCAGTCTTGATATTATTACGTTTAGCTAAGAACTCATGAATAACTTTTCTTTCGTCATTTGGCATTGGGTCTAGAGCGGCATCAACATGTGTCTTAACCACTTCTTTGGCGACACGATTAGCTAGTGATCTAATCTTGCGATAGCGGTCTTCTTTATAATGATTTACATCGACGATAATATTGACACGCTTTTTGAAAGTATTATTAGTAGCAGCCTTTAAGACATTAGAGATGGCGCGTAATGTTTGACCACCCTTACCGATGATAATGGCATTATTTTCAGCATCCAATACGACACGGAATAAATCATTTTCAAGGATGATTTCAATAGCTACTTCTTGATTTAAGTTAATGAAGTAATTGCCTAGATAATCAAAGATGAAATCTTTAATATCTTGGTTAGTATAAGCACTGATAGTAATAGAATTACCTATACCTAAAAAGTGTTTATTTTCTTCAATCACTTCATAGAAGATATCTTCTTTCTTACAATCTTTTTCTTTGATGACTAATTCTAAAGCTTCATCTAAATTTTTTGCAGTATAGTTTTTCATAATTTGACCTTCTTACTTTTTCTCAGCGCTCTTTTTATCAGCTATCTTATTCATGATAACTGTCTTTAAGATCATTACTAATGAAGAAATTAAATAGTATAAAGACATCGCACTTGGCCAAGAAATCATTAAGATACCGATAAAGATAATCATGAAGTACATCATGCCACCAGCAGGATTTTCTGGTTTTTCATAGCGGCGGTGATGAATCTCAGCTTCTCTTTTCATTCTTCTTTCTTGTAAGAGCTGTGGAGCCTTGATAGACAAGAATTGAGCTAAAATCATGAGAATGAATAGTAGAGCGTATGCCCATTCACCCTGTTGAACACCAGCTAGAGGTGATGTCTCTAAGTTCAATCCTAAGAATGTCGCAGTAGCGATAGCTGAAGATCTTCTAACAGCATAATATACAGCAATCAAAATAGGATATTGGATAAATTGTGCCAACATTGATTTTAATGGATGAATATCATATTTCTTGTAGACATTCTGCATTTCAGTTGCCGCACGCATCTTAGAATTTTGATCATCCTTGCCTTCATATTTCTTCTGTATGCGTTGTAGTTCTGGCTGTATCATCTGCATCTTTTGCATATCGACATTGGCATTGAAAGTTAGCAGTAATGCCAAGGCATTTACTAAAAGAGTCACGATAATCAAAGCTACACCGACATTAGTCATCGGTGTTAACCAAGCGATTAATTTAGCAAGTGGGAATACGAAGATAGCTGAAAATAAACCTTCACTGTTGATAATCATATCAAAAGTTGTATCTTCAGTAATCAAAATGATATTACCTGCTTCATCAGTAGGCATTGTACAACCACTCATGGCGAAGAGTAGTGCCACTATAGTCAATACCAGAATTAATTTCTTTTTATTCATTAGCTTACCTCTTTACATTCCTTTTAATTTTAACTTTTTTAATAGTGTTTTCCAAGCCTTTTTTATTCTCATCAAAGCTATGATTTAAATAGTCTGGTCTCACAATAACTATATAGTCATATTTTTCATTGTCAAAGTCAATAATATTCAATAACATCATTCTCAACTGTCTTTTAATCTTATTGCGAATTACTGCTTTGCCCAGCTTTTTTGATACACTGATACCGATACGGCAATTATCTTCACGCCTTAAACTGGCATAAATAATAAACTCTTTGCCAGCTATACTATTCTTCTCAGCGATGATACGGCTGAATTCTTCATTCTTTCTAATGCGATAATCTTTTTTCATGTTACAAACAAAAATTAAAAGTCACAAGCTGTGACTTTTTTATGCCGACAAGACTTTTCTGCCCTTTGCACGACGTCTAGCTAAAACCTTACGTCCGCCAACTGTCTTCATGCGGGCTCTGAAACCGTGGACTCTTTGGTGTTTTCTCTTGCTCGGTTGATACGTTCTTTTCATACTAAGCCACCTTATCCTTTCTTATAGAGCAATTGCTTTAATATTATATAAAAGAAATCCCATTTTCGTCAATATAAAAAGCCCTAATAGGGCTTATTATTCGAGATATAGGACGACAGATTTTGATGAAAGAGATTTAGGTACATCTATCACGCGTTGATTTTCACTGCCTCTAAAGGCTAAGCTAATATTCTTGCGCTCATTGATAAATGGCCCATCAATCAAGACATCGAGGTAGGAAAGGATTTCATCAGTCATCTCAAAGTGTCGCTTTCCTTGGATGATGTCTTGATCAAATAGATAACCACTAAATGACCAGATGCTCTTTTGAGGATATATTTCTTTTACTTTACGATATAGCTTAACTAAGACTTCTTGATTTTCTTTTTCAAATGGTTCTCCACCAAGAACAGTCAGTCCTTTAATATAGCTAGGCTTTAGTGCTTCAATAATCTCATTGACCGTATCTTCATTAAATTCTTGGCCGTAGTTAAAGTCCCAAGTCTCCTTTTGGAAACAATGCTTACAATTAACTCGACATCCCGATACAAACAGAGATACTCTAACACCTTCACCATTGGCTATATCATACTTCTTTATATTGCCGTAATGCATATTATAAGTGTAATACGCGCTCTTTAATCTCTTGCGTACGACCTTGGTTCCAATATTGTGTACCAATGTAGCCGCAAGTTCTTCTAGCGACATTCATCTTATCTTGGTCATGGTTATGACAATTTGGGCACTCCCAAATAAGTTTATGATTTTCATCTTCAACGATTTGTATTTCGCCATCATAGCCACATACTTGGCAATAGTCACTCTTAGTATTTAATTCAGCATACATGATGTGATCATAGATATGTTCCATCAAAGCCAAGACAGCTTCAATATTATTTTGCATATAAGGAACTTCGACATAGCTGATGGCTCCACCAGGTGATAACTTCTGGAATTGAGCTTCAAAAGTCAATTTGTCAAAGGCATTGATGTCTTCAGTTACATGGACGTGATAACTGTTAGTGATATAATTTTTATCTGTTACATGTTCGATGACACCAAATCTATCTTGTAGACACTTAGCGAATTTATAAGTTGTAGATTCTAGTGGTGTTCCATAGATACTGAAGTCGATGTGTTCTTCATTCTTCCATTTTAGACATGCATCATTTAGATATTGCATAATCTTGAGAGCAAATTCAGTACCGATTTTTTCCGTGTGTGATACACCCTTCATATAATAGACACATTCGCAAAGACCAGCATAACCTAATGAAATAGTTGAATAGCCATTGAATAAGAGTTTATCGATGACTTCACCCTTTTTAAGACGAGCTAAGGCACCATTTTGCCACAAGATTGGTGCAACATCACTAGGAGTTCCTAGTAATCTCTTATGTCTACACATAAGGGCACGCTTACAGAGGTCTAGTCTTTCATCCATAATCTTCCAGAAGGCTTCTTCATCACCCTTAGACGAACATGCGACATCGACTAGATTTAAAGTTACAACACCTTGGTTGAAACGACCATAGTATTTAGGTTTACCATTTTCATCGACATATGGAGTCAAGAAAGAGCGACATCCCATGCATGGATAACAATTACCGTTACCATTTTTATCAACCTTTAGCTTCAGCATCATTTTTTCTGAGATATAGTCAGGAACTAGACGTTTAGCTGTGCACTTAGCTGCAAGCTTAGTGAGTTCATAGTAGCGACTTCCTGGTCTAATATTATCTTCTTGTAGGACATAGATAAGCTTAGGGAAGGCTGGTGTAATATAGACACCCTTTTCATTTTTAACACCGAGGATGCGTTGTTTCAAAGTCTCTTCGATGATCATAGCTAAGTCATCTCTGGTCTTACCTTCAGGTACTTCATTTAGATACATGAAGACAGTGACAAATGGAGCTTGACCATTGGTTGTCATTAAGGTGATGACTTGATATTGGATAGTCTGTACGCCTCTTTCAACCTCTTTGCGCACACGCATCTCCGCAATACTGTTGATAGTCTCTTCATCCTGTGGGATATTTTGAGCAGCAAATTCTTCTTTAACTTGTTCTCTTAATTTCTGACGAGACATTTCTACAAATGGAGCTAGATGAGAAAGGGTAATACTTTGGCCTCCATATTGAGAGCTAGCAACCTGAGCGATAATTTGCGTAGCCACATTACAAGCTGTTGAGAAAGTATGTGGTTTTTCTATCATTGTCTCAGAGATGACAGTGCCATTTTGTAACATGTCTTCGAGATTGACAAGGCAGCAATTATGCATATGTTGAGCATAATAGTCCGCATCGTGGAAGTGGATAATGCCCTTTTCATGGGCTTCGACGATATCAGGTGGAAGTAAGAAACGCTTAGTTATATCCTTCGATACTTCACCTGCCATATAGTCACGTTGTACACTGTTAACTAATGGATTTTTATTAGAATTTTCTTGTTTAACCTCTTCATTATTACGCTCTAATAATGAAAGGATTTGACGGTCAGTCGAATTCGATTTACGTACCAGCTCACGTTTGTAACGGTAAGTAATGTAGTTATGAGCCACAGCATAGTGACCACTCTTCATGAGTTCAGTTTCCACCAAATCTTGAATCTCTTCTACTGACATACTGCGTTTGATCTTGATACATTGTTCAACTACATTGTCAGTAATATTTAAGATTTCTTGTTCTGATAGGGGATTATCTTCGGTCGCATTGCTGGCCTTTCTAATCGCATTTGCAATTTTATCACTAGTGAAAACTACTTCTTCACCACTTCTTTTGATTACGTTCATATGCTCTATCTCCTTTGCTATTTCTTTATATAATAAAATGGTTGAAACTTCAACCATTTTGCTTAATGTAAATTATTTTCAGGATACTGATCTTTAGTCTCTTAAAACTTCCATCATGATTGTATCATAGTAGGCACCATTAAAATAATTAATTTGATGCCATCTGCCACATTCTTTAAAGCCTACTTTTTGATATGCACTTAAAGCTTTTTCATTAAAACCTAATACATTGATATGTAGGGCTTTGAGATTTATGAAATTAAAGGCAAAGTCTTTAATCAAGTTCATAGCTTCCTTGCCATAGCCTCTATTTCGGTAATCTTTACCAATAAATATACCTAATTCTGCACTATAAGGTGTGATATTGAAAAGAGAGACAGTGCCTACAAAAGTATCATCTTCCTTACTTATGATAGAGAAGTAATAAGGCCCATCTGTCCACTTATCAATCATATCTTTCAATTTATCTTGATTTACTAAAAGACGATAGAAATTATTATTATTGATGATATCAGCATCTTCATTAAACCACTTAATCAAGATATCTTTTTCGTAATCCCTATCAGATGGAGATAGATATATATTAGTACCAACCAATCTTTTATAGTACATATTATTCAACTTCAATCAGTTCATATTCTCTTGAACCAAAACCTAATTCAGCTGCTGCTTCAATAGTATGAATACCATTTCTAGATTCTACACGCTCTAAGAAGTGAGCCTGTCCTGGATCATCCTTAGCTGCATATACTAAATCGATACAAGCTTGGTCGATAGCGATAGGATCTAGCGATACTAAAATACCAATATCTTTTATGCATGGATCTTCAGCCACAGCACAACAGTCACAATCGACTGACATATTCTTCATAACATTGATATAGACGATATTGCCCTTGAAATATTCAACGACAGAACTAGCCGCATCAGCCATAGCTTCAAGGAATGAATCATGGTCTGAAGACCGAATCTCTTCCTCATTGCCTGCGCCATGAATATAGGCTTTACCATGTGATGAAGCCACACCGATGGAGAGTTGTTTTAAAGCTCCGCCATAGCCGCCCATTGGATGACCCTTAAAATGTGATAATACCAACATTGAATCATATCTATTGATATGTTCACCGACAAAGTTTTTCTTGATGACTTTACCATTTGGGATAGCTAGTTCTATCTCATCAGTCTCATCCATTAAATCGACATCAAAATAATCTGTCCAACCATGTTTCTTTAAAGTAACCAAGTGTTTTGTAGTCGTATTTCTTTCACCATCATAAGCCGTATTGCATTCAACAACCGTGCCCTTAACTTCATCGATGATAGGTTTAAAGAAATCTGGCTTTAAGAAATTCTGGTTTCCTGGTTCACCTGAATGTAGTTTAATTGCCACTTTCCCTGGCAATTTAGCATTTAGTAGATGATACATCTCTACTACCTTTTCAGGGCTGATAGTTCTTGTGAAATAAACTTTAGATTTCATTTTAACCTCCTATTGTCTTTTCGACTTGGCGATTTCCTTAGTTATCGCCTTGGCAATAACAGTACTTGATGAACCAAATTCTATACTCAGTCCCTCTCTAGTTTCAGTGATACGATTGGCGCCAAGTTTTAATAGTTCATTAAAAGATACCGCTTCTAAATCTTTTAAATATAAATTCAACTTAAATATACCACTAGTAGCTGAAGTTATGTTGTCTAAACCACCGATAGCTACATCAAGATTCTTGATTAGATTGCTGGTCTTATTAGTATTTAGTAAATTATAAGCTAAATGACCATAATATAGTTTTGTAAGGATCAAACAGATGATAAAGGCTACAACACCCACGATTAATATCGTGATAATAGAATCAAATAATAATGGATTTCTAAGTTGGATGATATAGTCAGGGAAGGCGCCTGGCATAGCTACGGCCGTTGAACCAGAATAGCTAAAACCTAAGAAGACACCAAGGAAAGATAATAAGCCAAATACTATCATGACTACAAGTAGATATAGTGCCAATAGTAATGGCGAAGTAAATAGTAGTAATAATTCAAGTGGTAAAGGATTACCAAAGATAATAGAGACGGCACTTAAGCAAATAAGAGTCGCCACACTGCGCTTTTTATCCCTTTTATCTGTCATACTGAAAAACATTCCTAAGTAGATAGCAGGGACAATAAAAATATTAATGACATAGTATGGGGTAATAAAACGACCACAGCCCACATATGATGCACTAGCTTCCTGCATGAAATTCCAAATGTTGACATCACCAAGGATAGTTTGACCAGATAAAGTCATATATGAACCACCTTGGGAACCGTACCAGAATGGTTCTCTTATCATATCGCCAATTCCTAACATGGACATGATGCGATCAGCTGCCCCATAGACACCAATCCTGATTGGATCAGCCAAGTCTCTGGCGATATAATTGATCAAGTCCTGCAACATGGCATAACAAATCGGATATAAGAATACGACAATAAATCCTAAGATAATACATAAAAAGATATTGTAGATGATGGCTACTGTATCTCTATTCATAAAGCCAAATAGTGAATAGCTACTAGGATTTCTCGATCTGATGTAGGCATATCTAGTTGTAAAAGCTACTAAGAAGGCACCGATTAAACCTGTATGCAAAGGATATTGTGTTCCATTAGAACCTGTATAAGAAATACCGATATTGTTCACATAGGCAGTTGATGAAAATGAACTATTGCCGAATATCATCGTCACTACCGCAAAGGTGATATAACCAGCGATAGCCATTACCATAGGAACTCCACTATTAGCCTTTTTAGCTACTAAATTAGTTAAAAAGAATAGTGGCAAAATAGTGATAATGGTCTGACCTATATAGAGCAATAGATTGGCTGCTTGTAATAAAATAGGATTAGTAAATGTATAGAATACATTGACACTATCATCCAAAATAAAAGAGCCTAAGGCTATTAAAATAAAGCCAAAAAAGGCAATTCTTATCGGTAATTTACAGTTTTCGTAAAGTAATGTCCATCTCTTCATAAAATACATGTTTATTTTACCATTATCAAAAAATGAATACAATTTTTAAGATATAATTAAATTATGAACAAGAATATTGAAAAAGAGTATGCCATCTTATTAAATGATGAGCAATATCAAAGGCTATCTAAGGCCTATGATTATCAGACTATCAAACAGATAAATTATTATTATGCCTCTAATAATAAGAATATTGGATTAAGAATAAGAGATGTCGATGGCAAATACATCTTTACGATGAAGGTGGCTCAAGGCGATGAAAGTTTAGAATTAGAAAAAGAATTAGCTAGCCTAAGTCTAAATGATGAAGCTATTCGTGATTTACTAGCTAAGTATAATTTAAGCACCCCATATCTTCTAGGTCGTCTAAGTACCACCAGAAAAATATATCGTCTTAAATATGGCGAACTAGCTCTTGATAGATGTAATTATTTAGGACATACAGACTATGAACTAGAATATGAACTATATGACCATAATGTCGATAATATTGATGAATTTATAGAATTATTAAGTGAATACAACGTTGAATTTAAGGAAAATCTTATCACTAAATATGCACGTTTTATAAATAGGAGGAAAAAGATGAAAGTCGCTATCTTTAATGCCAATGGAACAGAAGAATCTGAAGCTATAGTCACTTATGACTTATTGAAAAGGGCTCATATCGATGTCGATATGATATCTATCAATGATACTAAGGAAGTATTATCCAGTCACAATCTAAAATATCTATGTCATAAGACAATAGATGAAGTAAATATGGATGATTATGCTGCTATGGTTTTACCTGGCGGCATGCCTGGAACTATCAATCTTCAAAATAATAAGGTAATAGATAAATGGATAGATAGTTTCAATGAAGAAAAGAAGCTGATTTGTGCCATTTGTGCTGCCCCATCTATACTCATAACTAAGGGTCTAGTTAATGATGAAGAATTTATTGTCTTCCCTGGTTTTGAACAAGGCAAAAGGCCAGCCGATGCCTATGTTTATCAAAAGGATAATATCATCACAGCTAAGTCACTGGCCCATGCCTTTAACTTCGCTAAACTCATTATCGCCAATCTTACAAATGAAAAATTAGCTAGTGAAGTTATAGAAGAAATCACGCAGTCTAAATAGAAAAACAAACACATTTATGATAATATATCATAGATGTGGAAGCGTATCGAAGTGGTTATAACGAGAACGATTCGAAATCGTTTTGTCGTTAGTTCGGCACGTGGGTTCGAATCCCACCGCTTCCGCCAATTAATAAAGGTAGTCCCCTGAAGTATCTCTTCAGGGGACTTTCATATACAAAAAAGTGAAATATAACATTATGTAATACTTTGTATTACAGTATATGTAGAAATAAATATCTTGATGCCATATGATGTCAGAAAGGATATTAACTATGAGTTTTTCAATAAAATTAACTGAAGAAGAAAGAGCAT
>CASEQH010000022.1 GCA_949290085.1 uncultured Bacillota bacterium
TTGGAGCAAAATGCCTCTTTTTGTTTACAGTCCCTCAATTTCTGAGCCGTGGACAGCACAGAAATGACTTGCTTAATCCTGTCAACAGAGGTACAATGCAGGCAGTTAGAGGCATGAAAAACGCTCCCCGTCCCTGTCGGCAAGGGCTGGGAGCGTTTCTGACCACAGAACATACCACACACTGCTCTGGACCACACGGAAACAGCTAAAAACCGCCGGAAATACTCGAAAAAAGTTTCGGGTGCTTGTTCGCATCCGTAAGGTCGAGGGTTCAAGCCCCTTCGGGTCCACCATAAGTTCATTAAGTCCTTATTTAAGGGCTTTTTTAATACTTTATCGGGAAGATTTTCTATTTCGCAAATTTAAGATTTTATAATTTTTGCGAAACAAGAAGATAAATATAATCTTATAAATACGGCTTTAATGTTACACTAAGAATATAAATATACCTAAACAATAATTTAAAGATAAGGGGGAAGACCATATGACTACAAAGAAAGAACATTCACTTGTCAAGGAAACAGTAGTAGCTTTAATCATTCTATTTTTCATTGCCCTTTTAGTTTGAATATTTGAACTTATCAAAATGCCAATCAGCATTCATGAATCATTATATTTATTTTCGATTGAGCAATTATTCTCTTTGGCTATCGGCTTGCTTATGGCTATCCTATTTATTCAATTGATTCACTCGACTATTAAATCTATAGTCTTCGTCACAATAATATATCTTTTCATATTCATATTAATGGCAATACTATTTGGTTTTGTTTATATTAATTCATATGCTTACTTATTCTTTATCTCTTATGCCAACTATTTCTCATTAACCATGGGTATGTTTATTACATTGATAGCTTTTAAGTTCATAAGAAATAGAAAAGATAGAATCTAATATTTACTACATATTAATACATAGATAATAACGAGGGATTTGCCCATTTATAAAGGCTTTTCCTTCGTTTTATTTATTCTTAGGTGTCAAACTAATATAAGTCACTTATCTCACCCATATCTTCTATCTTGATATGGGATGCATCAATATAATTGTCCATATATTCTCTTTCTTTCCAATTAGATGCAACATAGCCTTCTAATTGCCCTTTTATACTATTAGCTCTTAGATGGCAAAATTCCACTATCGTTTTTTTTAGCTAAGGCAAATTCATCATAGGTACAAAACTTAGTTCTATCTTTAGCTACATATTCTTTAATCATCTCATAGGTGTCTTCAATCATCCCATCGAAGTATCCACTTTCAAAATAAGAAGTGATAAAGTCATCATATAATTCATAATACATTTTAAAGTACTCATCATTTTTCATCACTTCATGAAACATTGGCCTATTAGACATGATCTCAAAACTATTAGGTGTATCAATAGGATAATTAATTATTAGACTACTATCATTTATAGGATTAGGCATACCTAGACAATAAGTCCCAAAGGCAAGATTATGGTCCCATGGTATCATTTCTAATATTCCATCTTCTTCATATAAGAAATAATTATGACCTGTATGACCAATATATGAATCTAAATTGACGACAAATGTTTCAAGAATAAAAAACTTAATGATACTTTCGACATTGATAGCTGCTTCTAAATTTTCACCATTTGTCACTATTTCTAGGGCATCGATAAGAGCCTTTTTATCTTCAGAAGAAGGATTAAATTTCGCATTATCAAAAATATTAGGATATGATTCTACATTATCATCAATATATTTCAAGGCTATATCATAATTTAAATCATTTAATGACTTATAATCAGGCTTATATAATTGACCATGGTCATTACCATAATTCCTCTTCACAAAGGCTTCTTCCATCTCTTCTATCGCCAAGAATAGTCCATGGTTTTCCCCATTGACATAGACATCTACATAAGAAAATAATGGCGTCTTCATACCTAGGTATTTCATCATATCTAGACTAATCCATGTCTTTAAATATGAATTATCTTGAAATGAAGCATCTAGGGACATCTTATCTAATCCATAATATGTATCATCATTATAATGATCAAATTCTATTTTAAGACTATATCTCTCACTACCATATTCATGGGTCAATCGCTTAGAATTATTGCCCTTAACTCTAATACCAACATTATCAAATGCTTCATTATCGATTACTAAATCTGCTAAGACATATTCTTCATCCATCGCATTATCTATCATATAATCCCAATCATCACTGATAATATCTATTCTATGAACATAAGTATTATCAAATAATTTACGAACATAGGCAGGCTCATGATGTAACTCTTGAATATTAAAATATTTAGGAAAGATAAAGATCAGACTAATTAATATCGCCAGCATGATGGCTATGATAGCGAATATGTCAATATTCTTACTTTTAATCATATTAGTTCATATAATCGCCATTATAAGCCACTAAAATAGCTTCACTTATATTTTCCATCTTAGCTATATCTTCTACGAAGCTATAATCCTCACTCTGTAATGAAATTTCATAATTTAATTCAAGAATATCCTTAGAGATAGACTTACTCTTCAAGATAGCCTTCTTAGTATTATTTTTAAGATATAATTCTATCTCTTTTTCTATGCTTATATCATCGGCATGAATAACTAAGATATACGGTTTATCAAATGACTTATAATTGGCAAATATCAATAATACTATGCCTATCATTAAGCTACCAAATACCGCAAGAGGTATAAATCCAGCAGCGAGTATAATGCCAACGGCAATAGCCCAAAACAAAAATACGATATCCATAGGATCTTTGATTGCAGTTCTAAAACGAACGATGGATAGGGCACCAACCATACCTAGTGATAAGATGATATTACTTGTGACAGCCAAGATTAATAAAGAAGTAATCATCACCATCGCAATTAAAGAAAGGCCAAAACTAGCAGAATACATAATTCCTGTATAAGTCTTTTTATAAATCAAAAAGATAAATAGGCCAATCAGAAAAGCTAGTATTACCACCATCACCATATCAAACATGCTGATGGCAATAGAATTCTCTAATAAGCCGCTTTTAAAAATATCTTGAAATGACATATTATACCCCTCTACTCATTGCATATTTACTAAATGAATCAAGCCTTCTACTACTGATATAAACAATATCTTTAATAATATCTGGGATAAATTCATTATATTTAATCTCTAAAAGATAAATATTATCGTCGATAGCTACACTAGAATAATTATCTAGAAAATTATTGATATCGCTAGACTTATGTATCTTGGTATCTAAGGTAATCCTGATATTAGCCACAGGATAGATATAGGCTTCTCTGATATAAGAAACTATAGCCTTGGGCTTTAATACTTCTCCCTTAAGTTTAGAATAAAATTCCATCTTTAAAGGATCTTCACCAAGCAATATATCATAGTCTCCATTTAAGATACATCTAACATCTTTTTCGCTCAACAAGCTAGAATATTTCGCACATAAACCTTTATATTTTATTTTCTTCTCTAATTTGATAATGCTTAAATCATTATAATAACGAATTCTAAACTTCTCTCTTTTATCATTGCCATTAATCTTCTTCTTTAAAGCACTATCATATAAGCTATCAAAATACAAGCTGACCACATGGTAACTACCATGTGGACCAGCATGCTTGTCTCTTTCTAGTATTTTAGATAATCTATTCTTTAAGATAATATAATCGCTATAATTTATTTGAATTTTTAACTCATGACGATATTTAATCGCTTTTTTACTAATTATAGTCGCTGCCATAATTACTATTTCCATAGTCGGAGCTTGAATCATAGCCAGAATCATTACTATAGTCTGTAACTCCATCGTTGTTTGGACCATAATCGGTATCGTTATAGTCAGTTACACCATCGTTGTTTGGTCCGTAGTCAGTATCATTATAATCTGTCCCACCATCATTATTAGGACCGTAGTCAGTATCATTATAATCAGTATAGCCATCATTATTAATACCATAATCTGTATCGACATAGTCTGTATAACCATAATCACTTTCGCCAACTAAATCGATAGGTGCCTTCCAATTATTTGCCTCTACATTAGTCTTTACTTCCGCCATCACTTCATCTAA
>CASEQH010000023.1 GCA_949290085.1 uncultured Bacillota bacterium
CATGAAAAATGCCGATGTATTAGTTCTCTTTGATACGATTATGCATAATGCAGAAATACAACCTTATCTTCCATCTAAAATTACAGAATATTTATTACTAGATAGACCGATACTAGGTATATGTGAAAGTAATAGCCCAAGCTATCGCATTCTTAAAGAAGAAGGTCATAATCTAGTTGGCAATGACGTAAAAGAAATAAAAGAGAATATCTTGAAACTAATCTAATATATAACTAAAGAAATTTTGATGCTCAGGATAATAAGATATCATCTGATTATAGAAGTATTCTTTCATCTCTGGTGTAATATCAGAGATTTTTTCATATACTTGAACATCAAAGCCAGATACTTCATCATCAAAGATTAATTGGTATGTATCTTTAAATAATGGTTCATATTTGATGGCGTCATTGATTACTTCATAGATGTGTTGATAATCATTATCTACACATAATATTGGATCGGTTAAGATGATATATTGAATGTATTCAAAATCTTTAGGAAATCCATCTCTTAAGTCTAATTCAGCTGTTTGAATATTAGGGAAATCTAAACTAGGGAGCAATGAATTTCTTATTAAACTAGTATTAAAAGCGGTTGAGCCACTAGCCATGTAACAGATTTGCCAATCTTCACTAGTTAAACTATTAAGATAGCTAGCAAAATTTACAATATCTTCCTTATAGTCAATTGATTCTGGCCTTTTACGAATGTCAGTTAAGATAGGCATGGTATTGAACGGCAAATAAAAGATAATCGATGATTGAATTACTAATACCACAGCTATGGCATAAGAGACCACTTTCTGAATATTTAAAAGATAGTATAAGCCATATACGAACATGAGAAAGAAGTTAAGGGAAATCATATAGTAGTGATGGTATTCGAATGATTGTATAGACCAGAACATGCCAAGTGGCAGAACAATTAAGATAAGTAAATAGAGGGTATTATTTTTATTATTCTTACAAGATAGATAAATACCAAGAGCACTTATCAAAAGAATAATAGGTGAATAGTAATTGATAAGTGCTAATAACTTGCCTGAGCCCTTATCGTAGTATTCGTAGGCTTCACTAAAATTATTAAATAACACCCTATCAAAGAAGGGATAAAAGAAGACTAGAATTATCCCTAACATAATCAAACCTGAACACACAATCTTTATAAAATCTTTTAAACCATACTTTGTGAATGGCTTGAAGTTATAGTATAAAAGATATTTAAAAAATAAGCAGAGATATATAGCGACAACTGGATAGAGGTACCACCTTCTAAGGAAAATAGCTAAAAAAGCAAAAAGGTTAATGAGAATAATGTCATTCCATTTAATATCTTTGAAATCAGGAAAGATGATTAAGATATACATAATGGCAATAAAGAATATGCCTATGACATCGACTTCACCATAGAAGATTGGTATATATAGTGGATAAAAGATAATAAACAATACCAGTGGTAGATAAGGATATTTATCAGTGAATGAAAAGTAAATTATTTGAAGTAAGATGGTAGTGGGAATAAAGAAATAGATAAATATAGTTAGACAGAAAAAGCCATAACTAGTATTAAAAATAGTAAGTCCTAAACCAAATAGAGCTGGTAGATAACTATAATCTTGGTAATTCATCGAATTATATACAGTGGAAAGTATCTCGCTTGGGTTTTCAAAGAAAAGTTTTCTTAATTCTAGAGACCTTTGCCAATGCCCTGCATAGTCGTATGAATAGATAGTATCTTCAAAATAGAAGAAGACAAAGATGACGGCAGTGCCGATTAAGATAAAAACTAAAGTATTGATTATTATATGTTTTAGATGTTTCTTGATAGTAATCTTATATTTATCCTTATGATACAAATACGCAAATGATAAAATTAAAATCAAAGGATAGATACCCACAAGACCTAAACGGATTAAATTGCGTAAAATATTGTCCATGCCTTAATTATAGTGGCTGTGCTATAATTTTAAAAGATGAAAAAGTCTACA
>CASEQH010000024.1 GCA_949290085.1 uncultured Bacillota bacterium
AATCAAACTTAAGGGTGAAAACTCATGCGGTATGTTGCTGACAAGTGAATATGTCAATGAAAATGGACAAATAAGCATTGAACTATTGACTAGCAGCCTACCAAATGGCAGCAGAATTAAGTAAAAGCATTAACTGGCATAATTAATTATGTCAGTTTTTCTTTATAATTAACCAAAATCTAACTTTAATGATGATAAAATAACCTAGCTAGAAGGAGAGGATTTTATGAAAAAATTACTTATTTGTTTAATGTTATGTCTATCTTTAGTAGCTTGTAGTTCTACTTCTTCCAACATTGAGGGGACACTTACAGAAATCATGGCTAGAATATATGAGGGCATCGCTGAAGATGAAAAACCTTCAATGATGATGGAAACTGAAGTGACTGCTGAAAATGAACAGTGGTATCTTGGGACTGACGCTTTAGATTATAAGGAAGCCCTAGCTAGTGAATCAGCAATTGGTTCTATTCCTCATTCAGTTGTACTGATTCGTATGAATGAAGGCGCAAATGTAGAGGAGGCGAAGGCTCTATTAAAGGAAAGTGTTGATCCAAATAAGTGGATTTGTGTCGGAGCCGATGAAGTAATTGTAGAATCTAAAGGCGATTTAATAATTGTTATCCTTGATGGTTTAGGTCATGCCGAAACATTGCAGAATAATTTTCTTAATTTAGACTAAGACCTATATGGTCTTTTCTTTTTATGGTATTTTCTAGCATAAGTTTTATCTTTTATTTCTTACCCATTGTTTTGGTAATCTACTATCTCACATCAAGGAAGTATAAAAATCTCGTCTTATTAATTTCATCACTAGTCTTCTACTTTATTGGCGAAGAAAAACTTATCATCATCTTTGTATCATCAATAATTTTTAATTATGTCTGGGCTTTTGTGATTGAAAAATATCATAATAAAGCCTCACTTGTAGCCGGTGTAGTTTTTAATCTTGTTTTATTAGCTTATTTTAAATATGCCAATTTCTTCATCGACAATCTCAATAACATCTTTAATCTTAATATCAGTCTTTTAAATATAACCTTACCTATCGGTATATCCTTTTTTACATTTCAGGGCATGAGTTATTTAATTGATGTCTATCGCAAGGATACCAAAGTGCAAGAATCATTCATCAGCTTTGCGACTTATATCTCTTTTTTCCCTCAGCTCATAGCCGGACCTATCGTTCGTTATACGGATGTGGAATATGATTTAAGAAATCGTCAAGAGAATAGTGACGGCTTTGTCCTTGGCATAAAACGCTTCGTCCTAGGTTTGGCTAAAAAGATTATCATCGCTGATAGTTTGGCCTTATTTATTAGTAGTTTAAATGAAATGGTCTCTAAGACTGTCTTATCACATATCTTAGAAGCCATCGCCTACACTTTCCAATTATATTTTGACTTTAGTGCTTATAGCGATATGGCT
This sequence comes from uncultured Bacillota bacterium, assembly GCA_949290085.1. Lineage (GTDB taxonomy): Bacteria > Bacillota_I > Bacilli_A > Erysipelotrichales > Erysipelotrichaceae > CALUZH01. The sequence goes on from CASEQH010000024.1 coordinate 1,429, forward strand.
ATTGGCCTCGGTTTATTTTTTGGCTTTCACTTTTTGGAGAATTTCAATTATCCTTTATTCGCCACTAGTATTACTGACTTTTGGCGCAAGTGGCATATCTCTTTATCCTCTTGGTTTAAGGATTATCTCTATATACCTCTAGGTGGCTCAAGAGTTAAGTCTTTGCGTCATATCTTTAATATCTTGGCAGTGTGGTTACTTACTGGTTTTTGGCATGGTGCCAACTATAATTTCATCATTTGGGGATTATATTTTGGTATCATCTTAATCATTGAAAAGTACTTCCTTTTAAATCATTTAAAAAAACATAAAATCATTGCTCACATCTATACTTTTATCATCGTCGTCTTTGGTTTTATAATCTTTAATCATAGTGATTTAAATGAGCTTATTACTTTTATTACTAACATGCTAGGTCTAAATGGTTTACCATTTAGTAATGCCGAAACTTTTTATTACCTAGGAAGTAATCTCATCTTAATAATCATGAGCTTTATCTTTGCTTCTCCACTACTTAAAAATCTCTATGGAAAGATTAAGAATTATAGATGGACTTACTATCTAGAATATACAGGTCTAATCATCATTTTTATTCTCTCGATTAGTTATCTTGTCAGTTCATCCTTTTCACCATTTTTATATTTTAGGTTCTAATTATGAAAAATAAGATTATCATTTCTATCTTTACAGCTATTATCGTCATTATGGCCATATTTACTATCACTAATGATGCAACTATCTCTTATACTGAACGCAGGCGACTTTCAAGTTTTCCTGATAATTTTGATAGTGATTTTTATGAAGAAGTGGATGATTATCTCATCGACCATTTCTACTTACGAGATGAGTTTTTAAAGTTACACAGCTTTGTCTCGACATACCTTTTTCAAAATAAGGATATCGATGGCGTCTATAAAGAAGGTAACTATTTATTCATGATGGATAAGAAAATAGATGAAGAATCATTCAAACACTTTATAGATTTACATAATGAGATTATAGAGAAGTTTTTTAAAGATAGTGCAGTCTATATGATACCTGTACCTTTAAAGAATCATTATATCGATAGTACATTAGATTATGATTATGAAGAGATAATAAAAAATCTAGAAGGTTTAAATGCGCAAATAATTGATATCTATGATGATTTATCTCTAGATTCCTATTACTATAGTGACTTACATTGGCGTCAAGAAAAATTAGATGAAGTAGTTGACAGTTTCTTTGAAATAACAGGATTAATGAGGAATGATATCGCCTATGATTATCAATCTTATAGTCCTTTTTATGGTTCTTATTATAGCTATTATGGAGGTCTTAGCAGCTATGATGAACTTATTTATATGGATAGTCCTTATTTTGATGATATTAGTATCTATTCTATGGATAGTGGTGGAGAGATAGAAGTTTATGATACTAGTGCTCTAGGTTCCATTGATTCATATAGTGTCTTTCTCGATGGGCCATCATCCTATATCAGGATAGAAAATACTAAGGCGAATAATGGACAAAAACTCATTGTCTTCCGCGATTCCTATGCCTCATCTTTTATTCCGTTACTCATATCTTCATTCTCACAGATTGAAGTTATCGATTTAAGATATTATAGCAGTTCTTTATTAGATGACTTAAATCTCGATGAAGATGTGACAGTCTTATTCTTGTATGGTGCACAAATAATGAATAGTAGTTATTCTTTGCGTTAGAATGTTATAATATAAGCGTTTTTAAGGAGAGTTGTATGAGTAATTTCTTTTATGTATTATTGGCATTATTGTTAGTATATCTATTATTTAAGAATGTAAAGATGTACAAACGTATTAAATTAAATAAGAATTATGTAAATACTTTTAATATCATCTTTAAAGAAGATAATGAAAATGCCTATCAAGATATTGCCAGATATGTCGATGAAGTAGACAATATCGAATTTAAGAATAAGGGACGTATCTTTAAATTATTCTTTGAACTCAAAGAGGGTTATAACTATGAAAATACTTTGAGCGAATTAGATTTTAAAGAATTATTCTATGAAAAAGATAAGGTTGATAATCAAAAGATAGGTTATAATAGCGATACCTTTGTCTGGTTAGTAGTATTATTGGCTAAGGCTTATAAGTGTGAAAAGATGGATGTCATCGATGCCTTAATGGATAAGATGCAAGTTCATGAAGAGATCTTAAAGAATAGAGTTGAATATCAATTATGTCTAAGTACAGCTAAATCACTTAAGAAAGAAGATGATTTAGGCATAGAATTCTTAAAGAAACTTATCGAAGGCGAATATGCTGACTATCAATACGATACCCGTCTTATCGGCCTTTATAAAAAGATTGCCACAGCCTTACTCGCATTTGATTCGCAAGAACTCGATGACTATGAAAAAAACGATGTCAAACTATTATGCAATTCCTTAGTTGGCACATTTATTCTTCAAGACTTAGGTCTATTTGAAGAATATTCAACGATGGAATTAAATTTTGATGAAAATGTAGATGAAGAA
>CASEQH010000025.1 GCA_949290085.1 uncultured Bacillota bacterium
ATAGCTAAATCAGCTACACTTATGACATCCTCAATACCGCCGCAACAAATCTCTAGGCTAATATTTCTCATAATCTTATTTTAATATATTATAATGTAGTTATGTCAAAAGTATTATTGATGACTTTTAATGCCTCGTATATCCATCCTAATCTCGCTCTTCGTTGGCTTTATGTCGCCAGAGATAAAAGTCATGATGTAATTATTAAAGAATATACGCTTAAAGATAATATTTCTAAAGTAATCGATGATATTGAAAGCATTAAGCCTGATGTCATTGGCATAAGTGTCTACATATGGAATAGTGAAAAGACAAAAGAATTGATCAGAGCCTTAAAGCCCCATCAATATCGCATTATTTTAGGTGGCCCAGAAGTTAGCTATGAATATGAAAAATGGCTTCTTGAAGACATTGAAGCCATTATTAAGGGTGAAGGAGAAATCAGTTTCTGGCAAGCTGTCAATAGGCAAGAAAATGTCTTGGGTCTAGTCACTAAGGACAAAGACACTGATACCTATGGCTATACTGATATAGCCTACCTAGAGACCTTAGAAAGTCCCTATTTTTTAAGCGTGGATGATGATAATAGAGCTAATCGCTATCTATATTTTGAAAGTAGTAGAGGTTGTCCATACCGTTGTGCCTATTGTCTATCTTCACTTGATAACAGAGTGCGCAATTTCTCTATCGATTATATTAAGAAACAATTAAAGATCTTAGAAGAAAAGACGCCTAAACAAGTTAAATTCCTCGATAGAACCTTTAATTCCAATCCTGAAAGAGCCTTAGAGATAGCCTCTTATATCAATGATTTAAATGTCGATACTTCTTTTCAATTTGAAGTAGCTCTAGAATTCTTTTCCCCTAAACTATTAGAATTCTTCGCTAATACTAAAAAGGGCAAATTCCGTTTTGAGGTCGGTGTACAATCTTTTAACGACGAGACATTAAAATCGATTAGACGCTACCAAAATGCCGATAAATTGACGGCCAACATCCACTTTCTTAAACAAAATGATATAGTCATGCATACCGATTTAATCGCTGGCCTACCATATGAAGATTATGATAGCTTTAAAAATTCCTTCTTTAAGCTCTTTAGCCTCAAGACCGATGAAATACAAATGGGTATTTTAAAACTATTAAAGGGGACAAGCCTAAGAAGTGATTGTCAAAAATATGCCATCACCTATAATGAACTACCACCATATGAAGTATTATCTACAGCTTGGATATCTAAAGAAGAAATGGATAGAATTAAACTTGTAGCTAAAGTTATAGATAAAACTTACAACAGCAAGCGTCTTAAAGAAACATTTGATATCTTATTCATAGAAGGCTATGACATCTTTGAAATCATGGCTGACTATGGTTCTAGAATAGTTAAAATTGATAAGATACAAGTCTATGATTACTTTATGGCTCTTTATCTAACTCTTGAAAAATTTGGCTATAAGGACGCTTCAAGATTAATATTAAATGACTACTATAAACAATTCAAAGAAAAGCCTAAAGCTCTATTTGAAAGACCCGATCAAGAAATACGCAAAGACTTCTATCGATATTTAATAAGTTTAGGTTATGATGAACATGAATTAAATGAATATTCTATCTTTGACCATGCCTATAAAAATCAAAAAGCCATATATCAATTAGTGACATATAGCAATAAGCATCATCTTCAATCGATCAGATATTTTGATCTGGATTTTAACTTAATAGATATTATCTATTATTAATTTTTCTAAATTGCTAGCAGCGATACTTAGTTGATGATTTTTAGTTCTGACCAGGCTAAAATGACGGCTAGGTATTTTTTCTTTGACCTTGATACTAATAATCTCTTTATCTGCTATGCTTTTTTTGACATAAGCCTCAGGTAAAAACCCTAGGCCTAAATTCTCTTTGACCAATGTCAAGAGTTGACTGATGGTTGATGTTTCTATATCTGGAATATATTTTTGACCATTATAGGCAAAAAGCTGCTCATAAAAGATAAATGATGATGTATCTTTGGATAGGCTGATAATAGGATAAGATAATATGTCTTCGAAAGAGACAACTTTGTCTTTTAAATGCATAAACTCTCTGCCTCCTACCAATATCTCATCATAAGTTACCAATCGTCGCTCAACAAGATTGTCAGGTAAAGTGATGGGCGTTGTAACTAAGGCGAAATCCACTAGACCGTTTTGAATCATTTTCATGGCATCTGGTGATGAGGAATTGGCTATTTTAATGCGGATATTTGGATATAAATAATGAAATTTCTTAATAATGGGCAATAAGTATACATATAAAGATGTCTCAGTTGTACCTAATCTAATACTGCCAGCCTTTAATTTCTTATATAATTCCAGTTCTCTTTCACCACTTTCAATAAAACTGATAGTCGAAGATACATATTTATATACCAATTCACCTTCAGGAGTTAATTCGATCCCCTTATGAGATCTGATGAATAATGTCACACCTAGTTCAGCTTCTAATATTTTGATTGTGCGAGTGATATTAGGCTGATTATTCAATAAAACTCTGGCTGCTTTAGAAAAGCTACCATACTTAGCAACATAATAAAATATGCGATAATAGTCATAACTGATATTCATGGCTAATCTCCTATATATTTTTTATATTGATATTATATCATCTATATATTTTACATATACTTAAAATTGATTATAATTCTAGTGAACATATAGAAAGAAGGAGTTAAAGTGAATAAGGATCTAACAAGTGGTCAACCATCAGTCGTCTTATGGAAATTCTGTCTTCCTCTATTCGGCAGTATCATCTTCCAACAACTTTATAATATAGCAGACAGCTTTGTAGCCGGTAAATTTATCAGCAACGATGCTTTGGCAGCAGTTGGAAACAGTTATGAAATTACCCTGATTTTCTTAGCTTTTGCCTTTGGTTGCAATATTGGCTGTTCAGTCATCGTCTCCCAACTCTTTGGTGCAAAACGGTATGGAGAATTAAAAACCAGCGTATATACCACCTTGATTTCAAGCGCTGTATTATGTCTTTTATTAATGATAGTAGGCCTAACCTGTACCGATTTTATATTGAATCTTATCAATACCCCACTAAATATTTATGCCGATTCCAAATTATACCTTGATATCTATGTCCTTGGTTTACCCTTTGTTTTTTTCTATAATGTTGCAACGGGTATCTTTTCAGCTCTAGGCGACTCAAAAACACCCTTTTTCTTTCTTGCTTTTTCTTCGATCGGAAACATAATCGTCGATATTATATTTGTCGTTTGTTTCCATATGGGTGTTGATGGAGTTGCCTGGGCTACACTATTATGTCAAGGCATTAGTTGTATATTGGCGCTTTTCTTCGTTTTTAAACGCTTCAGTAAAATTCCTAGCGAAGGAAAGGTAGACATCTTTTCCTTTTCTCTTTTAAGAAAGATATCTATCATCGCTATTCCCAGCATCATTCAACAGAGTTTTATATCTGTCGGCAATATTATCATCCAAGGCGTTATAAATAGCTTTGGATCATCCGTCATCGCTGGTTATTCAGCTTCCATCAAGCTAAACAATATGGTCATCACATCACTTACTACCATAGGCAATGGAATCTCTAATTATACTGCTCAAAATATTGGTGCAGGTAAATTAGACAGAGTAAAAGAAGGCTTAAAAGCTGGATTTAAAATGGTCGTAACCATAGCTATCCCTATTATTATAATCTACTTCAGTTTTACTAAGAACTTAGTAAGCATCTTCTTGGAAAACCCTAGTGGTGAAGCTCTTGACAGTGGTATCACTTTTTTAAAGATAGTATCACCATTTTATATCATCATCGCTATTAAACTTGTATCTGACGGCATGTTGAGAGGAGCTGGACTTATGAAAAAATTCATGTTGGCTACCTTTATCGACTTATTCCTAAGAATAGTAATAGCTATGTTCTTGTCAAAGACTAGCTTAGCTACCGTTGGCATATGGATTGCATGGCCTATAAGTTGGACTATTTCATCGATTATCTCGTATTATTTTGCTAGCAGCGAAGCTAATAATCATAATAGATAAGCAAAAGATCGTTTCTTGCTCTATAAAGAAGCGGTCTTTTTTTGTTATTACAAATTATTTCATCATACTTTTTAATTTGAATATATCTTACTAATTTGATAATATACATACAAGAGGTAAAACGATGAAGAAGATTGTTGTATTATTATTAGTTAGTCTACTTTGTGCTTGCAGCAATACAAACAGTGAAGATATCGTAAACAATGATATAGAATATTGTGGTGTAGGCGAAGATGCTTGTGAAGAAGAATTCAACTATGATGACTTTATGACTGGCGAAAATGTCTTCAATCCTATCAGTTTTGAAGATGCTATCAACTTATTTGAAAATAAAGAATCAGGTATCATGTACTTTGGCTATTCTAATTGTCCATGGTGTATCGAAGCCGTCCCTATCATGAATGAAGTAGCTCAAAACTTAGGCAAAGAAATCTATTATGTAGCTACTAGAGACAGCGATAGGAATCAATTATATACCGAAGAAGAATCCGAAAAGATACTGAGCTATATCGGTGAATATGAAGACAGAGATGAAGAAGGAAATCTTCATATCTATGTACCGCTTGTGGTCGTCTTTGAAGATGGGGTTTGTGTCAGTGGAAATTTAGGAACGGTTGATAGTCATGATGCTCACGAAAGAAAGATGACAGAAGAAGAGATTGACCAATTGACATCTATCTATCAAGAAATGTTTAAATAGAACTTAAAAAGCGATGCAACTCATCGCTTTTATTCATCTTCATCTCTACCATAAAGATTTATTTCGTAGGCTAATTTTTCAGCTAAATCATAAGCAAAACTATCTCTTTTAGCTCGCCATGACCAATTGCCCTTAGGAACTGACGGGATATTCATCCTTGACTTGCCATCAAGGCCTAGAATATCTTGAGCTTGCACAATGACCAATTTAGCTTTAGACATCCATAAGGATTTCATCAATAGCTTAGGCAATTCCTTTTTATTTTTCGCGCCAACATAATCACAAGCATATTTAATATCGCCAGGATAGGCATTATTAATCCAACCGATAAGAGTATTATTATCGTGCGTACCTGTATAAGCTACAGTATTTTCAATATACTTGTGCGGTAAATAATCGCTCTTATGATCATCCCTAGAATCAAAGGCAAACTCTAGCACTCGCATTCCTGGATATCCGCTATCTTTTAAAAGGCTCTTGAGAGACGGAGTGTAATAGCCTAAATCTTCAGCTATTAAATCAATATCTTCTAATTTATTTTTAAGCTTATCAAAGAAATCCATACCTGGCCCTTTTTGCCAATGACCATCTTTAGCTGATTTATCATAAGGTATCGCAAAATAGGCATCAAAGCCACGAAAGTGATCTATTCTAAGCACATCGACAAGCGTAAGATTATGTCTTATCCTCTCTATCCACCAAGCATAATCGGTCTTTTTATGATATTGCCAATCATATAGGGGATTGCCCCACTTTTGCCCATCTAAAGCATAAGCATCAGGTGGACAACCAGCAACTTCTATCGGCATATAATCATCACCTAATTTAAATAATTCCTGATTGCCATAGACATCACTAGAATTTAAACCGGCATAGATAGGTAAGTCACCAATAATCTTAATACCATTTTCATGAGCATAATTTAAAAGCTGGGACCATTGTTGATAGAAGAGATATTGTAATATTAAATGATACTCATAGATATCATAATTATCTTCTACGACTTTTAAGACTTTTACACTGTCAGGATTTTTTAATTCATCCTTCCATTTATACCATGGTTTAGCCTTGTGGATATCGGATAGAGTCATAAACTTAGCGTAATTTAATAGCCACGACTTATTATCTTCTATAAAATTTCGATACTTGTCATCTCCCCTATCAAAGCGTGAACATACTAATTTAAAGATATTTTTTCGCTCTTTATTTACGATATTATAATCGAGCTTATCTTCTTTTTTATACCATTTGATGGGCTTGACTTCATCTTCTTTTAGCAAGCCATCTTCGATCAACAAGTCTAAGTCAATGAATAAGGGGTTGCCTGCAAATGATGAATAGGCGCTATATGGCGAATTGCCTTCACTTGGTGGGCATAAGGGCAATATTTGCCAATAATGCATTCTTGCCGCCTTTAAAAAATCGACAAAGTCATAAGCCGCCTTGCCAATAGTACCTATACCATATGGTGATGGTAAAGAAGTGATATGCATCAATATTCCTGCACTGCGCTTTATCATATTATTAACCTCATATCTAAACATCTAAATTATATCAAATATAAGTAGTTTTATTATGACCATTAGATTAAACAATTTTATTTTTTTCTTTATTGTTTAAGGACTTTCCTATATAATAATAACGTGTTTTTAAGCACTTAAAGGGAGCAATTTATGGAAAGAAAAGTTGGTACTGTATCAAGAGGAATTAGATGTCCTATCATTCGCGAAGGAGATGATTTAGCAACTATCGTTGTCGATAGCGTATTAGAAGCAGCTGAATCAGAAGGCTTTGCGTTGAGAGATCGTGATGTCATAGCGGTCACTGAATCAGTAGTCGCTAGATCACAAGGCAATTACGCAAGCATCGAAGCTTTAGGAAAAGATGTTCGTGCTAAATTCGGTGAAGGAACTATCGGTGTGATATTCCCTATTTTATCACGCAATCGTTTCGCTATCTGCTTAAAAGGTATAGCTAAAGGAGCAGATAAAATCGTATTAATGCTCAGCTATCCTAGTGATGAGGTTGGTAACGCCCTATTGACATTAGATCAATTAGATGAGGATAATATCAATCCATATACTGATGTATTAACTTTAGACAAATATCGTGAACTATTCGGTCAGAATCTGCATGAATTCACTGGTGTTGACTATGTCGAATACTATTCTGACATCATTAAAGAAATGGGTGCTGAAGTTGAAGTCATCTTCGCCAACAATCCTAAGACTATCTTAAATTACACTAAGAAGGTCTTAAATTGTGATATCCATACTCGTCAGAGAACTAAACGCATTCTTAAAAACGCTGGAGCTGAAATCGTTTATGGCTTAGATGACTTGTTGAATGAAAGCATTGATGGAAGTGGCTACAATGAAAAGTATGGCATTCTCGGTTCTAATAAATCTACTGAAGACACAATTAAGCTCTTCCCTCACGATTGTAAAGATTTAGTCTTAAATATCCAAGCTAAAATCTTAGAAAAGACTAGCAAACATGTCGAAGTAATGGTTTATGGTGATGGAGCTTTCAAAGATCCGCAGGGTAAGATTTGGGAACTAGCTGACCCATGTGTATCACCTGCTTACACTGACGGCTTAATCGGTACACCAAATGAATTAAAACTTAAATATCTAGCCGATAATGACTTCGCTAATTTAAGTGGTGAAGCACTAAAAGAAGCTATCTCTGAAGCTATTAGACATAAGGATGCTAACTTAGTAGGCAATATGGCTTCACAAGGTACTACACCACGTCAATTGACTGACTTGATTGGATCATTATGTGACCTCACTAGTGGTTCAGGCGATAAGGGTACACCAGTAGTACTAATTCAAGGTTATTTCGATAACTATACAAACTAAACAAAAAGCCCCAAACGGGGCTTTCATTAATATATAGGACAATGGATGTCATGACACTCTTCCATAATGTTGCCAGACAATTTAAGGAGGATGAAGAGTTATCATGATGTCCATTTTTTAGCTATTTATTAATCGCTTTTTTGATTTCGTCAAAGTCGATATGGCAAGCGCCACTACAGTCGGCACAATTGCCACTACATTGATTTTTATTCTTAAGAATTGATTTAACTGCCAAAGATGTAATCAATATTAGAATTATTACTACAATTGCATCAATCATATGTTTAATCCTTATAGCCCTTTCTGAATAAGAGATATATTAAGAGTATCAATAAGGCTATGGCGATAACAGTAAAGATACCAAAGCTTACTTCGCCAACGATGATACCGCCAATCTGGTAGACGATAAGGGCTATTGCATAGGCAAATATACACATATATCCAACAGCGAACAAGGTCCACTTAGGATTGTTCATCTCTCTTTTAATTGCGCCGATTGCAGCGAAACAAGGTGCACACAGGAGATTAAAAATCATGAAACTATATGCTGATAAAGCAGTGAAATCATTAGCTACTAAAGACCATATCTCATTTCCAGCTTCAGATAATTCGCCAGCGTAATGATAAAGTACAGCTAGCGTATTGACAACTTCCTCCTTGGCAATGAGACCAGTAATCGTCGCCACTGTAGCCTTCCAAGCCATATCGCCAACCCAACCAAGTGGATAGAATATCCAAGCAATCGCATTGCCGATGCTTGCAAGCAATGAGTAATCATTGTCTTCAACCATCATGAATTGACCATCGACAAAGCCAAAGCCTTGTAAGAACCAAAGAACAATAGAACTAATTAGGATTACTGTTCCAGCACGTTTGATGAATGACCAGCCTCTTTCCCAAGTTGAGCGTAAGACATTAGATACTGATGGGAAGTGATATTGAGGAAGTTCCATGACAAATGGTGCAGGTTCGCCCGCAAATACCTTAGTTTTCTTTAAGATGATACCTGATATGACAACAGCGGCAATACCGATAAAGAAAGCAGATGTCGCAACTAGTGAGCTATTGCCGAATATAGCGCCAGCGAATAAACCAATAATAGGCATCTTGGCACTACATGGAATAAAACATGTCGTCATGATAGTCATCTTGCGGTCGCGATCTTGTTCGATAGTACGAGAAGCCATAACTCCCGGTACACCACAACCCGTCGCCACTAACATCGGAATAAAACTCTTGCCTGACAAACCAAATTTGCGGAAGATTCTATCCATGATGAAGGCTACTCTTGCCATATAACCACAGTCTTCCAAAATTGATAATAAGAGGAATAATACTAGAATCTGTGGCACGAAGCCAAGCACAGCACCAACACCAGCGATAATACCATCTAAGATGAGCGAGCTTAATACTTCATTAACACCTAGGCTCAACAATATATCACCCACAAAGCCAGGCACTAGTTCACCAAATAAGACATCATTTACCCAATCAGTACCTATCGTACCGATAGAAATTGGGCTTGAACCCATCGCTATCGTATAGATGACAAACATGATGAGAACGAAGATTGGCAGAGCTAATATTCTATTTGTAACTATCTTATCTATCTTATCAGAAATGCTTAGCTCTTCTTTACCCTTGCCCTTACTTACGGACTTGTTTACGATGTCAGCTATCTTACTATAGCGTAGATTAGTTATAATGCTTTCACTATCATCATCGTAAGCAGCCTCTACTTTTTCAATGGTAACATCTATCTCTTTTTGAGCTTTATCATCCAGTTTTAATTCTTCGAGAACTTTTTCATCTTTCTCAAAAACTTTTATTGAATAGAATTTTAATTCGCTTTCATCTTTTATTTTATCTTTAATCAGTGAAGCTATTTGATTTAATCCTTTCAGACAATCGCCATCATAAAAATCTAATGATGTAGGAATCTTCTTAGTTTTTGATACTTCAATAGCTCTTTCTACTAAGAGATCAATATTTTCGTTCTTTAAAGCTGAAATTTCTACAACTTCCACTCCTAAGAGTTGACTGAGCTTTTTAATATCAATGTTGTCACCATTTTTACGAACTAAGTCCATCATATTGATAGCTATGACCATAGGAATACCTAGCTCCATCAATTGTGTAGTCAAGTATAGATTTCTCTCTATATTAGTACCATCAACAATATTGATGATGGCATCTGGTCTTTCATGAACAAGATATTCTCTAGCGACTACCTCTTCTAAAGTATAAGGTGAAAGTGAGTAGATACCAGGTAAGTCCTGAATGATTACATCATCAGCATTCTTAGATTTTAAGCTACCCTCTTTCTTTTCTACTGTTACTCCAGGCCAGTTACCAACTCTTTGGCGTGATCCGGTCAAGGCATTAAACAAAGTCGTTTTGCCGGAATTAGGATTACCGGCTAAAGCTATTAAATATTTCATATACCCTCCTTGTTAGTTTTACCTAACATCTCCTTAAAAAAATTATTGTACTTCAATCATTTCCGCATCAGTCTTACGAATTGAAAGTTCATAACCGCGAAGATTCAATTCAATCGGGTCACCTAGCGGAGCTACTTTACGAATATAGATTTCTATTCCTTTGGTAATACCCATATCCATAATACGACGCTTTACCGGTCCAGAGCCATGTATTTTAACAACCTTTACAGTATCTCCTACCTTGCATTCCTTTAAAGTCTTCATATGCATCCTTTCTAAACAATAATACGATTAGCCAGTTTACTGTCCAAAGCCACTCTAACACCTTTAACTTCGACAATTAGATTGCCATTGATGCTAGAAATTACCGAGATGGTTGCATTTTCGACAAAACCTAAATTCTGTAAATGTAATCTCATCTTATCTTTTCCCTGTACTTTTAGAATTTTATAAGCTTTACCTTTATCAGCGAATGTTAATGGCATAATCTCATCTCCTTGTTAGTCTAATCTAACTACAATTAGTTTACACTAACAAATATTCATAGTCAATAATATTTAAATAAAAAAACGATAAGATTTTTCTTATCGCAAATTCACTCTGTATAAATGATGATATCGGCCTTGTCTTCTATCTTATAACTATCAAAGTATTTATCTTCTAGAGGTATCCATCGATTAATGAAATCTTGATAATTTTCTGGATTGCGTTCTTTTAAACGTTCCATTTTTAATTCGTCAGATATCTTTAGAAATATATTTAAATCATATAATTCTTGAAAATTAGGATGCAGACTATAAGAACCTTCGATGATGATAATAGGTTTTTTTATGATAGTAACTGGTCCTTCAAAAGCAAGATTCATACAATTATATCTAAAGTGAGAGAAGGTCTCATCATCACGATGATTAATAATCTCATTATCAAAACGCTCATAGTCGATATTACCACCAGCTTCAGCATATCTAGCTTCTGTTCTTTGATCAATGCTTAAAAAGAAGTCATCAGTCGAGATGACGGTCGCATCTAAGAATTTCTTAAGTTCATTAGCCAAATAGCTTTTGCCGCTAGCACAAGGACCATCGATGGCAATATAGAAATATTTTTGATTTTTTAATTTTTCTTCAGCAATTTTTAGTATATCTCTGTATAAGTTATGCATGTTTCTTCTCAATCATTCTAATGATAAAAGGTATGAGGATAAGTTGTAAGATGATACCTGGAATTCCGCTGATAAAAGCAGAACTGATAAAGGCAGTAAAGACAAATGATGTACCATTGATACTATATAAGATAATCTCAGCAATAGATAAGACTAGACGTCCAATAAGCATCGATGATATAAGGGCTACATATGTATTTAATAAGTTTTTAGATAGTCTATTATAAATTAAACCAGAAAAAAAGCCGTAGGCAGCTAATTCGAAGGTCATAGTGATGGCCACATTGATAGGTGGCATAGAAAATAGGGCATGTCTTAAAAGTGGCAAAATTAAACCAATTAATAAACCGTATTCCTTACCGCAGATAAAACCGCATAGTAAGACTGGGATATGCATAGGTAGTAACATTGTGCCTATTTCTGGTATCTGTCCTGTCACAAAGGGTAAGACAAGTCCAAGTGCTAAGAAAAAAGCACTGAGAGTAATATTCTTTATCTGTTTATTCATATCTTAAGCAAAAACTAAGCCTCGAAAATCGAGGCTTAGACTAATAATAAAGCTAGTTGAAATTATTATTTAATAACTTCAGTAACGTTACCAGAACCTACTGTTCTACCACCTTCACGAATAGAGAACTTAGTACCATTTTCGATAGCGATTGGAGCAATAAGTTCAACAGTCATTTCAATGTGGTCGCCAGGCATAACCATTTCAACACCTTCAGGTAGTTCGATTACACCAGTAACGTCAGTAGTACGGAAGTAGAATTGAGGACGGTAGTGAGATACGAATGGAGTATGACGTCCACCTTCTTCTTTAGTTAGGATATAAACCTGAGCTTTGAAGTTAGTGTGAGGAGTAACTGTACCAGGTTTAGCTAATACTTGTCCTCTTTCAACTTCATCACGGTTAACACCACGAAGTAATGCACCGATATTGTCACCAGCTTCAGCTTGGTCTAATTGTTTACGGAACATTTCAAGACCAGTGATAACTGTCTTCTTAGTAGGTTTAATACCAACGATTTCAACTTCATCGTTTAAGTGAGCAACACCACGTTCAACACGTCCAGTTGCAACAGTACCACGACCAGTGATAGTGAATACGTCTTCTACAGACATCAAGAATGGTTTATCAGTTTCACGAACTGGATCAGGGATATAAGAATCAACTGCATCCATTAATTCGTCAATCTTAGAAGTCCAGTTTGGATCTCCTTCAAGAGCCTTTAATGCAGAACCACGGATGATTGGAGTATTTTCACCATCAAATCCGTATTCGCTTAATAAGTCACGAACTTCCATTTCAACTAGGTCGATTAATTCTTCATCATCAACCATATCGCATTTATTTAAGAATACTACGATGTAAGGAACACCAACCTGTCTAGCAAGTAGGATATGTTCACGAGTTTGAGGCATTGGTCCATCAGATGCAGCAACTACAAGGATAGCACCGTCCATCTGAGCAGCACCAGTGATCATGTTTTTAACGTAGTCAGCGTGGCCTGGGCAGTCAACGTGAGCATAGTGACGTTTTTCAGTTTGATATTCTACGTGAGCAGTATTGATAGTGATACCACGTTGTTTTTCTTCTGGTGCACCATCAATTTGATCGTAAGCACGGAACTCAGCTTGACCCTTTTCAGATAATCTCTTAGTGATTGCAGCTGTTAAAGTAGTCTTACCGTGGTCAACGTGACCGATTGTACCGATATTTACGTGAGTTTTCGATCTATCGAATTTTTCTTTAGCCATTTTCAGATTCCCTCCTATTAGTCAATAACTATTTTAAAATAAATACAATATAAATTCAATTATTCTTTAGCATTTTTCTTAGCAATTTGCTCAGCAATGCTCTTAGGTACTTCAGAATAATGATCCATTTGCATAATGTAATTTCCACGTCCTTGAGTGAATGATCTTAAGTCAGTAGAGTAACCGAACATTTCTGATAGTGGAACGTAACATCTTACAGCGATAGCGTTACCTCTTTCTTCTTGTTCACGGATTTGTCCACGACGTTTAGTGATATCACCCATGATAGCACCTAAGTATTCATTTGGTGCTACTACTTCTACGTCCATGATAGGTTCAAGAAGTACTGGATTACATTTCTTAGCAGCTTCTTTTAAAGCCAAGCTAGCTGCCATCTTAAAGGCCATTTCTGATGAATCGACATCATGGTATGAACCATCAAATAGAGTAGCTTTAATATCTACAACTGGATAGCCAGCGATTAAACCGTTGTTTAATGCAGCGATTAAACCATCCTGAGTAGGTTTGATATATTCTCTTGGCACTGTACCACCAACGATAGCATCGATGAATTCAAATCCTTTACCTTCTTCATTAGGTTCGAATTTAATCCATACGTGACCGTATTGACCACGACCACCAGACTGACGGATAAATTTACCTTCACATTCAGCTGCTGAACGAATAGTTTCTCTAAAGGCAACTTGTGGAGCGCCGACATTACATTCAACCTTGAATTCTCTCTTTAGACGGTCAACGATGATATCTAAGTGTAATTCACCCATACCTGCGATGATAGTCTGACCAGTTTCTTCATCAGTGAATGTTCTGAATGTAGGGTCTTCTTCTGCTAATTTAGATAGAGCTAAACCCATCTTATCGCTATCAGCCTTAGTCTTAGGTTCAACTGACATCTGAATAACTGGTTCAGGGAATACCATTGATTCAAGAATGATAGGATTCTTTTCATCACATAGAGTATCACCAGTAGTTGTATCTTTTAAACCTACAGCTGCAGCGATATCACCAGCGCATACTTCATCAATTTCTGCGCGGTGGTTAGCATGCATCTGCACAATTCTACCAAAACGTTCACGTTTATCTTTTGTCGCATTTAAGACATAGCTACCAGATGTTGCAACACCTGAGTAAACTCTGAAGTAAGTTAAACGTCCAACGAATGGGTCAGTCATAACTTTAAATGCCAATGATGCAAATGGTTCTGTATCACTAGCGTGTCTTTCAGCTTCTTCACCATTTGGAAGTACACCCTTGATAGCAGGGATATCTAGTGGTGAAGGTAAGTATTCAACAACTGCATCTAACAATAATTGAATACCTTTATTCTTATAAGCTGAACCACAAAGTACAGGGAAGAATTCAGAAGTCAAAACAGCTTTACGAATAGCGGCTTTAATCTCTAGAACTGAAACTTCTTCACCTTCAAGAACTTTCATCATTAAGTCATCATCGTAATCAGCAACTTTTTCGATTAGTTCAGCACGAAGAGTTTCAACTTCATCTCTATATTGCTCATCGATTTCACCGACAGTAATATCATTACCTTGGTCGTTATTGTACATGTATTGTTTTCTTTCGATGATATCGATGATACCACGGAAAGTATTTTCTGCACCGATAGGATATTGAATAGCTGCTGCTTTAGCATCTAGACGGTCACCAATAGAACGAACTGACATCATGAAGTCTGCACCAGTAGCGTCCATCTTGTTACAGAAAACGATACGAGGAACTTTATAAGTAGTAGCCTGACGCCATACTGTTTCAGTCTGTGGTTCTACACCAGCTTTTGAATCTAGAACAGTTACGGCACCATCGAGAACTCTTAACGATCTTTCAACTTCAACTGTAAAGTCTACGTGACCTGGAGTATCAATAATATTGATACGATTCTTAGGGAATTGATTCTTAGAACCAGCCCAGAAAGTAGTAGTTGCAGCTGAAGTGATGGTGATACCTCTTTCTTGTTCTTGAGCCATCCAGTCCATTTGGCTGGCACCATCATGAGTTTCACCAATCTTGTGTGTCTTACCAGTAAAGAATAGTATACGTTCTGTACATGTAGTCTTACCAGCATCGATGTGGGCCATGATACCGATATTTCTTGTGTTTTCTAATGAATATTCACGAGCCATATTGTACCCCTCAATTACCAGCGATAATGTGCAAATGCCTTATTAGCTTCAGCCATCTTATGAGTATCATCTTTCTTCTTAACTGAAGCACCTTGGCCGTTTGCAGCATCCATAATCTCATTTGCAAGACGTTGTTCCATTGTCTTTTCATTACGTAAACGAGAGTAGTTTACAATCCAGCGAAGTCCTAGAGTAAGTCTTCTTTCATCAGATACTTCAACTGGAACTTGGTAGTTAGCACCACCGACACGGCGAACTTTTAATTCCAGTTCTGGCATTACATTATCAAGTGCTTTTTCGAAAACTTCCATTGGTTGTTGACCAGTTTTCTTTTCCACAATATCAAATGCATTGTATAAAATGTTTTGAGCTACGCCTTTCTTACCATCAATCATGATTTTATTGACTAAACGCGTAACAAGTTTTGAGTTGTAAATTGGATCAATTAATACATCTCTTTTTGCAATATGTCCTTTTCTTGGCATTTTAATCTCCTTTCATGATTACTTAGGTTTCTTAGTACCATATAATGAACGACTTTGTTTGCGGTTGTTTACACCAGCACAGTCAAGTGTTCCACGAATGATATGATAACGAACACCTGGTAAGTCCTTAACACGTCCACCACGAATTAATACAACGCTATGTTCTTGTAGGTTATGACCAATTCCTGGGATGTATGCAGTTACTTCCATACCATTTGATAGACGAACACGGGCATACTTTCTCAAAGCTGAGTTTGGTTTCTTAGGTGTCATTGTGCCTACACGTGTGCATACTCCTCTTTTTTGAGGTGATGCAAGATTAATAGGACGAGACTTTAATGAGTTAAATCCTCTATTTAATGCAGGCGATTTTGATTTGTAGGTCTTTTCTTCACGACCTTTACGAACCAATTGGTTAATTGTTGGCATCGTTTTCTCCTTTCATCTTTCTCCATTTATGCACACATAACCAAGTGTGCCATACTTCTGCATAATATATAGGCCTAAATTAGGCCCATAACACTAGCTAAATTATTTTACGACACAAATCAATTACTAGTCAATATGCAACATTAAATTTTCTGCTTATTTTTAGACAAAATCTTTCGGTTACTAGAATAAGAATGAAACATGAACTAATATACAAGATATTTTATTCATTCTTTCTATATATGAATACATTTTAAAAAAGCTTAATACAAGCTCTTTTAAAGATTATCGTATAAATAGATATGCTGTATAGGCGATGTAAGAAAGCACACAGATAAGTCCTTCCCATCGACCAAAACTCTTTTTAGTGCGAGCGAAGATATACATCACTACGGCAACAGCTATCATGATAATACCATCGATGATACTTTCGTTTAAGACATGTAAAGGCGAAAGTAAACTTGAAGCACCTAAGATGAAAAGAATATTGAAGATGTTAGAACCGATGGCATTGCCTAGGGCAAGACCTGGTAATTTCTTAAATGTAGCTACAACCGAAGTAACAAGTTCAGGCAATGATGTACCGATAGCGACAATTGTTAAACCGATGAAGTTTTGGCTTAAACCTAAGCTAGTGGCGATATTGCTGGCATGAGTTACAACTAAATTACCACCGATGATTACAATAGCTAAACCAACGACAATCAAAACTAAACTCTTAGGTAAGGTATATTCCTTGCCAGTATCTTCATCATCATTATTACCAGTCTTAGCTTCCTTTATCATCATGTAAATGTAAATAGCCATTAAGATGAGTAAGATGATACCTTCAATACGGCCTAGTGTACCATCTAGTAACATAATAACCAAGATGATTGATACGCCGATATTGATTGGCAAATCTCTTTTGAGAATACTTGGGTTAGTCACAAATGGCATGATTAAGGCACAGATGCCAACTACACCAAGAGCGTTAAAGATATTAGAACCAATGATATTACTGATAGCAATGTCATTGTTACCAGCTAGAGCTGCACTGATACTGACAGAGGCTTCAGGAGCACTAGTGCCCATCGCTACGATAGTTAAACCAATAACCACACTTGGCACATTGAGAATACGAGCGATTGAACACGATCCATCGACGAATAAATCTGCTCCTTTAATTAAAAGGGCGAATCCAATAATTAATAAAAGATAATCCATATTAACCTTCCTTCTAGACAATAAAAAGACTTCTATCCTAAGATAAAAGTCTGGTTATTCAAGATATAAGCCGGTTAAATAACGTCCTGACGACTATATCACATTCGTATTCGAAGTGCTAACTACTCCCTTTTACAGTAAATTATTCTAAAATAAATACAAAATGAAAGTCAATCTTTTATTCGTCAACTTTCGCTATCTCTACAAGTAGTTCACTAGCCTTTCGCATCTCACTAATCGATAGATATTCATATGGCCCATGGAAATTGCGGCCACCAGTACCTAAGTTTGGACATAATAGCCCCTTATATGTGAGCATAGCTCCATCAGTTCCGCCTCTAATAGCGCTAGACTTAGGATTTAGACCTATCTTTATCATCTTTGCTTTGACGCGGTCAATGATTTCCATTCTTGTCTCGATATATGATCTCATATTTAAGTAAGTCTCTTTGATATCGACTTCAACTAGTTCTTGACCATACTTCTTATTCATGAAATCGCAGATATTTCTAAAGTCATCTTCTTTTTTATGCAATAAATTTATGTCATGGTCTCTGATAATATATTCCATCACCGTCTTTTCCACCCGGCCTTCCATCTTTTCTAGATGGTGGAATCCTTCGTATCCTTCGGTGCATGATGGTTCTTCGTGACGAGGGAGCAAACTGTCAAATTCCATCGCTAGATGCATACTATTAATCATTTTATTCTTAGCACTGCCTGGATGAATAGATAAACCTTTAATATTGACAACGCAACTAGAAGCATTGAAATTTTCATATTCTATCTCATCGACAAAACCTCCATCGACAGTATAAGCATAATCAGCATTAAAGTAGTCAACATCAAAGTGAGCCACTCCTTCGCCAATCTCCTCGTCCGGAGTGAATGCGAGCTTGATATCGCCATGTAAAATACTATTATCTGTGACAAGTTTTTCTACCATGTCCATGATGATAGCGATTCCTGCCTTGTCATCGGCACCTAAAAGTGATGTACCATCAGTGACGATAAGATCGCTACCAATATCTCTTAGTAGACAAGGAAAGACTTCGGGGTCTAGACATATACTCTTTTCAGCATTTAAAGTAATGACTTGCCCCTTATAATTACGAACTAGCTTAGGTCGCACATTAGCCCCATTAAAATCAGGCGCTGTATCCATATGAGCAATAAAACCAATCGTAGGTACATCCTTATCGGTATTCTTTTTAATATGGGCATAGACGATGCAATTATCCTCATCTAACTTGCAATCGACATTTAAAGCCTTTAAGTCCTCCACTAACAATCTAGCTAGATTAAATTGTTTACTAGTGCTAGGAACTGTATGGCTAGTGGGATCAGATTGCGTATCAATAGTTATATAGCGAACAAATCTTTTAATAATATCCATGTTGAAACCTCCACCACCTATTATAATCTAAAATCCGTCCATTAATATTTCTTATGATACAATTAAAATATGATTAAAGCTCTAATATTTGATTTTGATTATACTCTATCTAATCGCAGTATTGCCCTTTATCCCATGCTTAAAGACATAATCAAGAAATACTTACCTAATCTTGATGAAATTGAAAAGGAAGCAGTCGTTCAAAAATTGATGTTCCTTGATGAATTCGGAACTAAAAGTCGCAAGTCATCAATTGAATATCTAGCTTCTACTTATCATCTTGACATCGATGAACTACAAAAAGAATTTAGTGATTTAAGTCTCAGAATGGCTCCATTAACTATCTTAGATGATGAAGCTATTCCCCTTTTAGAATATCTAAAGAAAGAGACTAACTACAAACTAGCTATCTTAACTAATGGTTATTATGAAAGTCAAAAGCTCAAGATAGATTCGACTGGTATCGCTAAATACTTTGATTACATCATCATGTCAGCACAGACGGGCTACCAAAAACCAGACAAACGAGCCTTTGACTATGTCATCGATAAGCTAAAACTAAAGCCTGAAGAATGTCTCTATATTGGCGATGTCTTCTTTAATGATATCTTAGGAGCATATAGAGCAGGCATGAAATATGTCCTAGTAAATAATTTTCGCAAGTGGCGCTATATGGAAGGCATTGATGTGATAGATCACTTATCGATGTTGAAAGAAGTATTGAAGAAATATGAAGAATAATATTTTTGAATATCTCAAATGGCGCGGCGATTTAAGCTTTGAGGAAGCTCCTTTTAATGAGGTAGATAATCTCATATTTGCCAATTTGACCTATATCCGTTTCACTTATACCATTTCGGAACAAAAAAGTGTTGAAGATGGTATCACACTAGCTAAAGCCTATGAATTATTTAGTGCCCAAGATGATGATAAAAAAGTCTATCGCGACGAAAATGATTTACCATTTTTTGAAGCCTTAAGCAAAACTAAACGTTTCAAAGATGTCATAGCTTTCTATCATCAAGAAGAATACGATATCGCCTCTGGTGTCCAATTTGGTGCTACCAGTTATAAATTAACTGATAGACTATACTATGTTGCCTTTAGAGGCACAGATAGTGCTGTTGTCGGTTGGAAAGAAGACCTCGACCTCGTCTTTAAGGTCGTCCCTGCCCAGATAAAAGCCAAAAAATATCTCGATGATGTCTCTTCTATCATCAGAGGTAAAATATATGTCGGCGGTCATTCTAAAGGCGGCAATCTTGCCGTCTATGCCGCTAGCCATTCTAAACGTAGCACCTATAATAAAATTATTAAGGTTTTTAATAATGATGGTCCTGGCTTTGATGAGAAAGTTATCAAACATCAAAAGATTGAAAAGATAGTCCCTAAACTTGTCAACTATGTACCAAAGACCTCCATCGTCAGTGTTCTCATGGTTTCTTATGGTGAAGAGGTTGTCATCGATAGCTCCAATGTCGGTATTATGCAACACGATCCCTACTCTTGGCTATTGATGGGTGGTAGTTTCATCAGAGTTGAAAAAAGAGATAATACTTCAGAATTTGTCAAGAAAACTATCAAGTCATGGTTGTCTAAGATTGATTATGATGACCGCAAACAATTCATCAATGGCATTTTTGATGTCATCTATGCCTCAGAAGCTACAGAAATAAAAGACATCATCCCAAGTATCATCAAGAATTATAAGAAAATATCCGAAGTCTTAGAGAGTATGGATAAAAAAACCAAAGAATCAATTTCTTTGGTAATTAAAGAATTATGGTCATCACTAGGCGATTCTATCAGTGATTTAATCTTTAATAAGAATCAAGCTCACGACGAATAGTCTCAAAACAGAGATCTTTTAGTTTCTCTTCATCCATCAGATGATGAGAACCATCACCATATATGATAAGCCGCTTATTATCGTGGCTTATTTTTTTATAGTAGCGAACAGAAGTCATATAAGATATTGTCGCATCATCTATACAATGAAAGATAGTAACAGGACAGGTGATTTTATATATCGCATCTTTACAATTATTGACAACATCCATAAAGACTGACGTAAAACTTGTCGGTATCTCTGCATAGCGCAAGTCGTTGATAGTCGGTTTTTTAAAGATGGATGAAACGGTCGTGAAAGTCATATATTCAAAAGCCGGCGCAATCAAAAAGAGATATTTAATTTCGAATTTGCTGGCAAGATATGTAGCGATGACACCACCCATACTATAACCAACTAAGACGATATCTCGATTTTCACTCTTAGCTTTAATGATGCACTCTTCAGCTCTAGATACCCAATTGTACCAATAGACATCATTGGATTTAGTCTGGTCAAAAAGTACTGGGGTGACAATATCATAATCTTTGAAATAAGCAATAAAATTTAAATATTCATCACTTCTTCTTTTACCAAAACCATGTATCGCAATGATTAGTGGCTTTCTTTTTTTCTTATCGAATAATCTTTTAATATCAAACATGAGCTATCACCTACTTTCATACATCGAAATGGCTGAATTTAAAACTTCCATAAATTGGCTATCTTGTAAAGCGCCACTGACATAGCCAATATAGGAACCATCCGGTCCAATGACTACCAAAGTTGGAAAGGAACTAATGCCTAAATTTCTGAACAAGTAGCTGCTTTCGTCAATCAAGACATCAGTTTGCATATTCTGTTCTTGATGAAAATCAATAATCTCTTGTCTATCTCCACTATTGACTTCTGGTGACATGACATAGTAAGCATTGATGTCATTGGTATTTACAAATTCATCAAAATGCGGTATCTCTTCCTTACAATATTTACACCAAGTAGCCACAAAGTTGAGTATGACATATTCACCCTCATGTTCACTTAGACTATGGATATTACCATCTTGGTCTTCAAGACTTATATCATTTAAGTAAATATATTCATTTTCACTAACTGTCTCAGTATTATTTAAAGCTATAACGATGGCATTAGAATTGTCATATATCATATATACACCAAAACATAGCATGATGACTCCGGCTATCTTTAAGGCATATTTAAAAATATGTTTATTATTCTTGAGGAAGTTTAAACCCCATTTAGTAAATAATCCTAGGAATAGAAAAGGAATGATAAGACCTAGGGCATATAAGAATATGAAAAGATTGCCCATTACGACATCTTGACTCATAGCTAAGAGTAAGACATTGGTCAAGATAGGCCCTACGCATGGCGTCCAGGCAAATGAAAAGACAAAACCCATGAAAAAGGCCTTAAGAAAGGAAAACTTTTCTAAGTTTAGATTGATGGGCAAATGAAAAGACTTAAAGTTTATTTCATATAATCCTATCTGGCTCAAAGAGAAGATGATGACAATGGTTCCCCCGATAATGCCAATTATATTTTGGTAGTCAGCTATATAATCTTTTAACCAAGATATCGATAAACCCAAGATAAAAAAGGTGCAGGAAATACCAAGAACAAACATAATTGTCGATAATATGACTTTTGATGTGTCATATTGCACTTCTCCATCTTCATCAATTCTTTTTGCTCCACTAGAAAGATAAGCCATATATAAAGGCACTAGTGGTAAGATACATGGCGAAAAGAAGGAAAGTAATCCTTCAATAAAAACTCCTAAACTTGTAATATTAGTAGCTTCAACCATTAAAATAACCCGAAATAAATAAGTACGACTACACCTAAGATGATGCGGTAATAGCCAAATACTTTAAAGTCATGCTTCTTGATATAAGACATCAAGAAAGAGATGACAAAGATAGAGACAGCGAAGGCTGTAAGCATGCCTATTGCGAGTATCAGTAATTCTAAATTAGTAAATTCAAAACCAAAACGCACTAGTTTCAATAAGCTAGCTCCAAACATGACTGGAATAGCTTCAAAGAAAGTAAATTCTGCAGCTACTGTTCTTGAAACCCCCAATAATAAAGCTCCCACAATGGTAGCGCCACTTCTAGAAGTGCCAGGGAATATGGCGGCGATAAGTTGAAAAATGCCGATTAAGAAAGCAGTATTATAACTAATCTCCGCAAGCGAATTGGTTTTAGCCGGCTTATTCTTGTGTTTATTTTCAATGACAATAAAGGCTATGCCAAAGACAATGAGGGCAATCGCAACACAAACATAATTATAAAATAAGGCTTCAAAGACTTCATCGAAGAGAATACCAATGACAGCCGCTGGTAGACAAGATACTAAAATTTTGAGCCAGAGGTCAAAGATATCCTTTTTGACATATTTTAGAACACCCTTACCTAGTGGCTTATCACTTTTGCCAAAAGGAAAGATACTGCGCCAAAAGATGATGATGACAGCCATAATAGCACCAAGCTGAATTACCACTTCATACATCGAATAAAACTCTTCGCTGACATTAAATGGCACTAGCTCATTCAATAAAATCATATGCCCCGTCGAAGAGATAGGCAGCCACTCCGTTATGCCTTCGACGACGCCAAATAAAATAGAAATTAATATATCAATCATAAATTACCTAATTAAAACTTACCAGTTCCCCTTTTGGTCTAGTACTCTCTTTTTGTTCATCGACATATAGTAGACAAGTCTTATAACCTTCCTCATCATCGATACAATGTATTATTCCTGAAAGGCGATAGTATTTCCCCTTTTCAATCTTTGACTTATCGACACCGACACAGGTCAAACCGATATCGGCAATATCTTCTGCGCAACATACCATGGCTTTTCTACCCATGATTAAAGCAGTATCATATTCTTTAATATCCTCTAGAAACATTACATTTAAAGATATGTGTTTATTGTCGTATTTGAGAGCATTATCTAAAGCGTCCATATACCATAAGCCATAGTCGGCATCTTCAATATATAAATTATCACCAGCGAATAAATCTTCTCCCACGTCTTTAGAGACATTACCATTTCTATCTTCAAAAATAATTTCTAGATGAGGATTGATGGCCTTGAGATTGTTGCGAACAAATTTGCGGTCGATGTCATCGCTACGATTAAAGATGGCTACTTCCGCATTCACCACATGATTGTAGACAAATTGGCGTAAGTTATTAACTTGTACATTAAACATGCTGCCATCAAAAACAGTTAAAGTTTGAGCTAATTCCCAATTATCAATAAAGCCATTTTCATATAAAGTCAAATCATTTTGTAGGCCATTAAATTCAATAAATACCTGTTCAAAGTCGAGTGTATCTTCTAACTCTTGCATCTTTTCGTGAGTAAAGTCGGCAAAGTCAAGGTAGACAACTTGTGAATTAGTAGCCTTTAAAAACTTTTCATCATATTCATTATCACCCTGTTCCATCGCAATAATCAAAGTCTTTTCGCCTTCATTAAAACGGGGATCAGTCAGCGTATCTTTAATGACATAAGTCTTGCCAGCATCTAAAAATCCACTAAAGACATATACTGGCTTGTTCATTTAAATAGCTCCTTTATCTTTTCTTCATCTAATTTAGTACCGATGACGACTATCAGCGCCTTATCTTGATGTTCACCTTCAAAGATATGATATTCATTTAAAATATAATTAAAGTACCAAGTCGTATCTATGCCTTTGACATAACCCTTGATGCGCAAGATTGATTCATCTAAGCCTTTAAATACTTCTTCTAGTTCTTCCTTAGTATAGAGATGTTCACTAGTAAAGGCGAAACTATCAAATACTTCATCGCCATCATGATGATGATGGTGATGGTGATGGTGATGATGTTCATGCGCATGCTCATGGCAGCAACAATGTTCATCATGATGTTCGACACATTCAGGGCAAGTGCAGACATTCTTAACAATCAAATCCAATAATTCTTCATTAGTATATTCTTCTACTGGTCGATCAGAAATGACTGCCTCATCATTTAATTGATGTAATATTTCTACTGCTTCTGCATATTTTTCATGACTTGCAACATCGAGATGCGAAAGGATGATGGCATTGCTGGCGATGACTTGGTCATCAAAGAATTCTTTATAATTCAAATGATATTTCTTACATGTATCGACATTGACAATGCAGACATGAGCTAATAAACGATAGTTATCATTATCAAATAGTGTTGACATGACATCACTCAATTTACCAACTCCTGAAGGTTCAATGATCAAGGTGTTGATGTCATAAGTTTCTATCTCTTTTAAGGCCTCTTTAAAATCACCCTGCAAGCTGCAACATATGCAACCATTATTAACTTCCTTAATAGCTAGTGACTTATCAAAGAAACTGGCATCGACACCTACTTCACCAAATTCATTTTCTAATAGCATCACTTTACCTAAATTCATCTTCAATAGACGGCTGATAAATGTAGTCTTACCAGCGCCTAAGAAACCAGAAATAATATAAGTATTAATCATCTTTTTTCCTCCCAATTCACGCGTGCCTGTTTCATATATAAATCAAAGTAGGCCTTCATAAAATTAGCTTGGTCTAAGTTTCCAAACAAGAGATGTGCTCTTTTTTTATAGACAAAAGTCAATACAATCTGTTTATCTTCTTTTCTTAATTCCATATCACTAATCTTATTAAAGGGATAAACTCTACCCATGACAATGACACTATCACTGCTAAAGCCGCTAGGTATGATATGATATACCCCACTAGCAATCAAGAATGAAGCTAAACTGATGACTCCTAAGATATCTCTTTGACGTAAGTAGATGATGATGCCAAGGACGATAAAGAAGACAAAGATGACCACTTTTGAGCCACTCCTACATTCATACTCAACCTTCTTAGCACCAATCAGACACCTAATCAAATATATCCATAAGAATAGATTAACTAAGATAGTAAATATAATATCAAACATGCTCATCAACCTTTTTCATTATCAAATATTTGGAGAGATAATTGACAATAGCTGTAAGTAGGGCCAAGATCAAGATAATCAATAATAGTAAATCAAAAAAGGAATCGGCATACAAATACTCACTCAAGACATAACTAAAGATGACCGCTACACCAATCAAAACTGAATGAACTCTAGTTATCATTCGGCACTCTTTTTCAATTATTGGTGTCACATCAATGGTCTTCCCCTTGTGTTCTATGGTCTTTTTCGAACCCCACGAAACATGATAAACTTCATCGATAAACATTCTTTTCCTCCTCGAATATTATCTCATCATAGCCTGTGCTTTCATCATATTCACGCCTAGAATGATAATTCTCTAACTCGCCTAAGACTAATTCGACCGTCGTATTGACAAGACATCCTTCTAGTAAATGGCCGCCATAAGTCTTAGCACTCACATCACTTGCGGCAATATGAATATGAGCCTGTCCATTTGATATCGTACCATTTAAGGATACTATCTCAAAATCATCTTCGATTTCTAATTTTGATACCGCCTTGGCCAAACGGATATGCAGTCTAGAAAGACAACCGACGCCAGACAAGACGATAGCTGTATCTATATGCTTAAAAAGGCAATAGTTTTCAATTGCCTTTTTTAAGTCTTCATTTCTTTTTAATCTAATGGCATGTTCAATCATCTTAAATCTCGTTTAAATTCTTGATGGCCTCGATATAGATTAAGACTTGTTTTTGAAGATTAGCGATTTTTAAACGCTCGTTAGCGTCATGGATATGATTTTCTTCACCCAAGAATTCGCAACCAAAGGCGATGCAATTGTTGATAGCCTTGGCATAAGTTCCGCCTCCTATCGCCAACATCTTAGATTCTAAGTCGCCAGTAACCGTCTGATAAGCTTTCATTAAAGATTGAATCATTGGACTATCTGTCTTGAAGAATAGTGGTTCATGTACAGAAACAACTTCAAAAGTATTATTAGCTAGATTGAGATTTTCTAGATATTTTAATACCTCGGCGCTCTTTCTAGTGACAGGGAAACGCAAATCAACGCTGGCAACGATAGTATTTTCTACTTTATGAATGACGCCAATATTGATTGATGTATCGGTATATTCATCATTTAACTCATCTAGTTTCAATAACTCGCCATGATTAGTCAAAGCGAATTTATCATGGTAGTAAGAAACAAATTCATCTTGCATGCCTGATACATATAAGCCTTCTAAAAGATAGCTAATCGCATTTTTACCTAGGTCTGGTGTTGAAGCGTGCGCAGCTTGTCCAAAGACAGTAATAGAGATAGTCTTATCACTCTTTAAGAGACTATAATCAATGCCATGCTCCTTAAAGAAGGCATTTAATCGTCCCTCGTCATATGAGTCGATAGGAACTTCACAAACTACCTTCTTATTGACGATATTAGTAGCTTCGCCACCATCGATTCTGATTATCTTAGAGCTGACATTCTTGATTTGGCCGCCTATCATACCCTTTTCCGCAAAGATGCCAGGGAATTCGCCATCAGGAGTAAAACCATAGTTGATATGACCTTCTTTTTCTACATAATGCTCAATACATTTGCTGCCTGTCTCTTCATTACAACCGACAATCAAACGCACTCTTTTCTTAAATGGATAGTTGATATCTTTTAAATATTTCATCGCATACATACTAGCGATGACAGCTCCCTTATCGTCACTGACGCCACGACCATAGACATAGCCATCCTTTTCAATCATATTAAATGGGTCACTGTCCCAACCATCGCCAGCAGGTACGATATCTAAGTGGGCTAAGATGCCTATCACTTCATCACCCTGCCCTATTTCACCATATCCACAATAATAATCTAGATTCTTGGTATCAAAGCCATTTTCTTCCATCATCTTCAAAGCTTCATCCAAGACGTTGCGATTTATTTGACCAAAAGGTTTAACATCATCGCTATATACAGAGTTATAGCTAACTAATGTCTTTAAATTTTCTAACATTTTATTCTTATTTTCTTCTACGAATTTGTACATTAATTACCTCCTAAAAATCTTGTATCAATTATAACTCAAAAATATAAGAAAGAAGAAGTATCATACTTCTTCTCATACTTCGATGTCCAAGAGTAAAGAGACAGGGCAGTGATCAGAACCGAGTATTTCATTATGGATTTCACTATCCACTATCTTATCTTTAAGACTATCCGAAACAATAAAGTAGTCAATGCGCCAACCGGCATTTCTTTGGCGGGCATAGGTGCGATATGACCACCAAGAATATTTGACTTCTTCGGGATGAAGATAGCGATATGTATCGACAAAACCAGCTTCTAACAATTCTCCAAACTTGGCTCTCTCCTCATCTGAGAAACCAGCCGAGAAGTGATTAGATTGAGGATTTATTAAGTCTATTTCATTGTGGGCAACATTTAAATCCCCAGTATAGATGACAGGCTTTTTCGCATTTAATTTTAAGAGATGTTTGCGCAAGTCATCTTCCCAATGCATGCGATAGTCTAGACGAGTAAGGCCATCTTTAGAATTAGGAACATAGGCACAGACAAAATAGAACAAAGGATATTCAAGAGTAATAACTCTTCCCTCTTTTGGATGGTCTTCTCCTTCTATATCATATTCAACTGATAAGGCCTCCTTCTTAGCTAGTATCATTGTACCTGAATAACCTTTTTTCTCAGCTGAATTCATATAGCGATAATAACCATCAAATTCTACTTTTAATTGATCTTCTTGCATCTTCGTCTCTTGAAAGGCAAAGAAATCTGGTTTTTCATTCTCTAAAAAGGGGATTAAGTCTCCCTTTTGTAGTAAAGCTCTAAGCCCGTTGACATTCCAACTTATCGCCTTCATTAAATCTCCCTAGTTGCATAGTTTAGGAAGTCTTTTTCTTCCTCATTCAAATAAGGACTCAAAGTTTCTCTCACTTGGGCATGATATGTATTTAAGATAATTCTATTTTTCTCATCGAGATAATTCATATCGATTAAATCTAAATCAAATGGACACATCGTCAAAGTCTCAAACTTAAAGAACTCACCATATTCATTTTCAAAAGCCTTCTTAACTAGTAACATATTCTCACATCTGATGCCATATTTATTTTCAAAGTAAACGCCTGGTTCATCAGAAGTGATATTTCCTGGAACTAGAGGCTGCTGTTCTGAAGCAGAAACAGTCTTTTGATAGCGAATGTTTGGTGGCATTTCATGCACAGCCAAGACATGGCCAACGCCATGGCCTGTACCACAGAGATAGTCAATACCTAAACTCCAGAGTTCCTTACGAGCTAGGATATCTAATTGATAGCCACTCATTCCCTTTTTAAAGACGACTTCACTCAATTCAAACATCGACTTCAAGACGATAGTAAAGTACTTTCTAACTTCATCACTCACTGGGCCTAGGGCAAATGTTCTAGTGATATCGGTAGTTCCTTCAAAGTATTGACCACCACTATCAACTAATAGGATGCCTTCATTATTCAACTTAGCACATTTATCTTTCTTTGGTGAATAGTGCATCATCGCCGCATTAGCGTTATAAGCCACAATAGGTTTAAAACTTAAATCAAAGGATCTATAACCTAAACGGAAGGCATTTAATTTCTCAACGACATCACATTCATCTAGTAAAGTCTTATCAGCCTTCTTTAACCACATCATGAAGCGCAACATAGCTACTCCATCATAGATATGAGCTAGACGGCTATTTTCTTGTTCGACCGGATTTTTAATTGCCTTCATCTCTTCAACGACGCTAGTCATATTAAAGACTTTATTGGATTTATCTAATAATCTTCTCGTCTCATAGTTAACTTTATTTTCATCAATCAAGACAATCTGATTTTTAATCTCTTTGATGAAGTCATAGTATTCATCATATTCTCTAACAGCGATGCCATCATCATATAGACGCATTAATATCTCTTCACTCAGTCTTTCCTTATTAATAAATAGGTAGACATCATCTTTAGTGAAGACCATGAATGATAAAAATACAGGCGTATTGGCGATATCATTGCCACGTAGATTCAACAAATAGGCAATAGATTCAAGGTTAGTCAATATATGTGTCTTGCCACTTAGACAATATTTAACTTCTTTTAATTTATTTTTAGTTGACTTGCCACAATATGACTCATCTAAGCTAAATAACATATCCTTACTCAAAGGGGTTCTATCTTCCATAATGCCGCTAGCTAAATCAATACTGACAACATTATTCCCTTGTTTAGTAAGCATATTTACAAAAGTAGTACTAGTCAATTTACCATCTAAACCAATGGTCTTGCCCTCATAGTTAGTCTTTAAGAATTCCAGTGGTTCTAAAACCTTAGGCAAGCCTAAATGCATTACTTCAATGCCGCTTCCCCTTGTCTCTTCATCAGCTTGGATGTGATAACGTCCATCAACAAACAAATAGCTTTTATCCAAAGTTATAAGAAGAGTACCTAAAGAACCAGTAAAACCTGAAAAATAACGCAATACCTTATAGTATTCTGGGATGTATTCAGACATATGATCATCAGAAGTAGTAATATAATAAACATCGAGCTTATGCTCTTTCATTAAAAGTTTAATCTTTTCTAATCTTTCACTTATCATTCGAATCACCTCTTTAAATATTTTACTCTTTTTTAAAAGCACATAAAAGATTGATTATAACTAATTATTTTATAATTGTAT
>CASEQH010000026.1 GCA_949290085.1 uncultured Bacillota bacterium
CACTCACATTCATCAAGCTACTTTTTATGTTTGAAACGGACTGCGCAAATATTTTCTCTATTTTAACAGAGACGTAAAAAACCAGACGAGACGCGCAATTGACACGGAGGCAATTGACCATCACAAAAGTCTTGTTGCCACTTAGGAATTCAGGACGTTTGCAATTAAAGTGGAACTTTAGTCGGCTTAAGGAAAGCAAATGGAGTAGATTTGTGTCATTCGGTGCAGAAGAAAATTCTGAATTGATGTGTGATACCCAAATTTCACCAACCATAAATTCGTTAACTAAATTAGTATGATAATTTACAATACGGCAAGTAGCTTGGTGATGCTTGCCAAAGAGTGTAAGTTTCAAATCAAAGATATAAGGCGATGAAGCTAACTTAATTTCAATATTGTGACTAGCGATAAAATCAGCAATCATATCACTATTGTCCTCATTTACATCAGCGATAACTTCTAATTTCTTACTGGCATCACCAAATAATAATCCAGCAGCCACAGCTGTTTTGATACCTTTCATCTTACCAGTATTAGGTACGATGACACTCTTGACATTCTTTAAGATATTGCCACTAACTTCAATAATGGCACTAACTATTTCATCATTTAATAAATCTCTAGTCTCACTAGCTAAATAGGCAATTGCAATGGGTTCAGTACAGCCCATGGCCTTTAATAGCTCATCTTTTAAGAGATTTACATACTTGTCATACTTTTCCTTTTCCATATTTCAATTATAAATTATCAATTTGAATCTTTCCATCTTTTATAAATACTGGCTTTAATATTTTAGCACTAGTCATCTTGCCCTTTTTAAGCTTGACTAAAAAACGACTAGCTACCTCTTTATTACTATCAAAGACAAATTGTATTTCCATCAATTTAAAGCCATATTTTTCACATCCTAATGTAAATTCTAAAAAACGATTGGCAGGATAGATTAAATAAGCTGAGCCATTATCTTTTAAAAGTCTTTTGATATTATATAGCAATACATCTAAACTCAATTCTCCTTCAAACATGGCAACTTCTTTATAATAGTTATAGCGTTTATTTTCCTCTTTGAAAAAGGGAGGATTACATATTATGACATCAAAGGTTTCATGTCTAAAATCTTCTAAACGACTATTATAAAGCTCAGCCTTGATATCATTCATCAAAAGATTTTCCTTAGCTATCTCTAAAGCCTCATCAAAAATATCAATGCCAACTAAAAGCATTGGGCTAAAACGATTTGCATAGATGAGTAAAGCTCCATTATTAGTACCGATATCAAGTACCGTCTTACTTTTAGGAAAATTCATAAACATGCCTAGTAATGCCGTATCACTATTGACACAAAACATCTCATCATCTTGATAGATATAGGCATTAATAAATTTAAGATAATCCTTCGTCTTCTTCTTCATATTCCTTTGATAATTCAAAATAGAATTTTGATCCCTCATTAAGTTTTGATTCAACACCATATTTCGCATGATGAGCTTCTAAGATACCTTTGACAATAGCTAATCCTAGACCTGTCGATTCTAAACTACGCTTAAAACCTTTATCTATCTTATAATATCTATCCCAGATATATGGAAGATCTTCCTCGGCTATGCCATCACCCTCATCAATCACTTCTAAACGCACATAGTCTTCACTATCGATGATATTAATATGGATGGTCTCACCCTTTTTAGAATGTTTAATCGCATTAGAGATATAGTTGTAAATAACCTGTGACAATTTCATCTCGTCAGCATAGATGGTGACCTCTTTAAGATTTAATTCGAGCTTAATATCACTTTCTTCAAATAATACTTCAAGTAGGTCTAAGACATCGGTTACAGCTTGTTTGAGATCGAAGTTAGTCTTATTTAAACTGATATAACCCACTTGCATCTTAGATAATTCTTGCATATCAGTAACTAGCTTATCTAAGTATTCAGTCTCTTTTAAAATGACATCGAGATGTTCATTACGTTTGATGGGATCATCGCCTGAGATATCTTGTATCATCTCGGCATAGGCCTGTATCAACGTTAAAGGAGTCTTGATATCGTGTGATATATTAGCTATTAAATCCTTTCTGAGTTCATCTATCTTCGATAATTGGCCAGCAGCATCATCTAGTGTCTTAGCTAAATCTGTCGTCTCAGAGAAGTAATTGCCAGCTGTCTGGAAGCTGACATCATAATTGCCACCAGCTAACTTATTAGCCTCTTTTTTCATCCTCACAATAGGCGAAGATAAGCGATTAGCGAAATAGACAGCCAAGACCGATGCCAAGACGAAGACGATGATGGCGATATATAGATATTGATTCAAGATGAAATCAATTACCGATTCGACTGGTTCTAGCGGTGAATTTAAGACGAGATAGTAATTGGCTAGATTATTTCTTATTTCCTTGGCATAGATGAGCATCTCATAACCGGTAATATCAGAAACGATAGTCGTTTGAATATTTTTATTTTCTTTAAGTGCATCGGTTAGTTGGACAGGATTATTTTCGATATTGATATCGATATCATTGATGACAATATCTTCCTTCAACATGCATGCCTCACCAAGAGCATCACTCTCATATAGGATCTGACCGTTTTCATTATAAATTGCTACACAGGTATCATTGTTGACAATGAGACTAAAGATATCATCGATATCTTCTTGGTCAGCCTTATGCTTCAAAAGACTATTCTCTATCGTATTAGCTAAATTATCTATCATTGTCATTTTATTATCACGATAATAAGGCTTGATCAAAAGGACTAATAATAGTCCTAACAATAATAAGATGGATAATGAAAATAAGAAAAAATACTTAAAGACATTAAAACGAATACCATGAAAATCAAATTTCAAACTTGTACCCCATTCCTCTAACTGTCACAATATGGTCGCGATACTTGCCTAAACTATGTCTGAGCATCTTGATATGAGTATCAACAGTCCTATCATCACCATAGTAGTCATACTTCCAAACTGCTCTTAAGATCTTTTCACGCGAAAGAGCGATATTTTTATTTTGTACCAAGTATATCAACAAATCCATCTCTTTTGGCGTCATCATAATCTTCTCATCGTCGATATAGACATCTCTGGCATTAATATCAATCTTTAGACCATTGTAGTTATAGGCTAGAACTTGTTGATTTTTATGACGCTCAGAAACCGCCTTAATTCTCGCCACCAATTCCTTGGGCGAGAAAGGCTTAGTCACATAGTCATCTACTCCCATCTCAAAACAGAATAATTTATCATTCTCTTCTTGTCTTGCCGACAACATAATAATAGGAACATTCTTAATCTTCTTAATCTTCTTACAAGCAGAGAAACCATCTAATTCTGGCATCATGATATCTAGTATTACGCAGTCAAAATCATTCTCTTCGACAAGTTCAATAGCTTTTAAACCATCACTGGCTTCCATACATTCAAAACCAGATACTTTGGCATATTCCTTAACTACTTCACGGATATTAACTTCATCATCTACAATCAGTATTTTAGTCATTTTCGTCTCCTCTATACAATTTGATATTTTTAACTAGACAAGAATGTTCTTTCTCTATCTCTCCTTCAAAATAGAGATAGGTATTGCGTTTAATGCTTCCTTGATAGCGGCGATATAAATTAGGCATCACCACTAGATCGATATCACTACTTTCATCATGTAATTCCAAAAAGGCCATCCATTCTCCCTTTTTAGTTCGATGTTCCTTCACTCTTGAAACTTGGCCAAAGCCTCTAACTCTACCTTTAGACTCATTAAGACTAGAAAAAGGGAGGGTATCTATGCCTAGGCGTCTTTTTAAACCTTGTATCGGATTGACACTAAAGTAGAAACCTAAGGTATTTTTTTCATCATTAGCTTTCATCATAAGATTATCTTTATAGATAACTAGTGATGGCTTAGCATCAAAGTCTCCTAAGGCTAGTTGCCCATTACTATAAGTAATCGCATACTTGACTAAAACATTGAGATTTTCCTTCATTGTCATGCGCGAATAATTAAATTCATCAAAAGCACCAGCCATAATCAACTTCTCAATGATATTCTTATTGACTGACATATTGATTAAGCGACAAACAGCATCCTCATACGAAAGATATGGACCATTGATATAGCGATCATTGATAATATTATTTAAGGCCACAGTACCAACATCTTTGATGATAGAAAGAGGCATAAGTATCGCATCTTTATCAATAATATAGACATCGCTAGAGCGATTGATAGAAAAGCCTCTAAATTGTACATTAACCTTTTGACATTCAAGGATGTATTCATAAGTCTTGGTCTCTGAACCGATGACCCCATTTAATAGAGCCTTATAGAAATATAAAGGATAATTAGCTTTGAGATAGGCTAATTCATAAGCTATTTTGGCATAGGCGATAGAATGTGATTTGTTAAAGCCATAGTTGGCAAACTTAAGAATTAAATTATAGACTTCTTCAGCCAAAGATTTCGAATAACCATTCTTGATACAACCATTGATAAAATCATTAGCTAAAGAATTTAATTCATTTTCTTTCTTCTTAGACATCGCCTTACGCATGATATCGGCCTTAGCCATACTAAAACCAGCCATCTTAGTCGCTATCATCATAATCTGTTCCTGATAGACAATGATTCCATAAGTCTCTTTTAAAATAGGTTTTAAATCTTCATGGAGATAATGAATATTATCTTTATTAGCTCTATTTTCGACAAATAGAGGAATATTAGCCATAGGTCCTGGTCTAAATAAGGCAATGGTCAAAGCCACTTCTTCAAAGCTCTCAGGCTTTAATTTACGTATCAGATTCTGCATACCACTAGATTCAAGCTGAAAGACACCTAGGGTATTGGTATCCTGTATAAGTTTAAAAGTCTTGACATCATTCATATCTATCTCATTGATGTCAAAACTATTATCATCTTTTTTAATATCATCGATGATCTCGTGGAGAATAGAAAGATTTCTAAGACCTAAAAAATCCATCTTGATAAGCCCAAAAGATTCTAGATATTCCATCGTAATCTGGGTTGTATAGATATTATCTTCTAAAGAGAATAAAGGTACAATATCTTGCAAAGGTTTTTTAGACATGACAATACCAGCTGCATGCGTAGATGCATGACGTGGTAGCCCCTCTAGTTTTAGACAATAATTATAAAGGTTTTGATATTTCGGATTAGTATTAATGCGAAGTCTAAAAGCCTCTATGCTCATAGCCTTTTCTAAAGTCATCTTTGGATCATTAGGTATGAGCTTACATAGAGCATCTATTTCATTTAAAGGATAGTTTAATACTCTTCCCACATCACGCAGAGCCTGCTTAGCCTTAAGCGTACCATAGGTGACGATGTGACCGATATATTCCTTACCATATCTATTTATACAATAATCAATGACTTCATCTCTTCTATCATCAGGGAAATCAACATCGATATCTGGCATCGTAACTCTTTCCGGATTTAAGAAACGTTCAAAGATTAAACCATATCTGATAGGATCTATATCAGTAATGCCCAAACAATAAGAGACGAGTGAACCTGCTGCGCTACCCCTTCCCGGTCCTACTAAAATATCATGTTTCTTTGCATAGAGAATAAAGTCATAGACAATTAAGAAATAATCTTCAAAATGCATGGAAAGAATTATTTTTAATTCATGATTTAAACGTCTTTCATAAAGCTCATTTTTATGGCCCTTCAATCTCTTTTTAAGTCCAGCCTTACAGAGATTGATTAAAAAATCTCTTGAGCTAGTACCCTTAATATTTTTATAGCTAGGAAGTGAAGTCTTATAATTTAGCTTAACATTACACT
Source organism: uncultured Bacillota bacterium (assembly GCA_949290085.1). GTDB lineage: Bacteria > Bacillota_I > Bacilli_A > Erysipelotrichales > Erysipelotrichaceae > CALUZH01. Next base: position 5,810 of record CASEQH010000026.1, read on the forward strand.
TGCTAGCGATATAGTCGCTATAAGCTAAATCATCTTCATCATAGAGTTCTTCTAATTCTTCTCTATGATAGAAATATCTTCCGCCTTCAATAACTAAGTTAGGGTCATCAAATAATCTTTTTTCTTTAATCGCTTTTAAGATATGATAGGCATCTTCATCATCTTTTTCCATATATAAAGTACGCATCATATAGACAGTCTTAATGTCATTTTCTTTACAAACATCTTTAATTTGTCTATTAAGTTTGCGATTTAATGCTATATCATTATCAAATAGTCCTACGACCACTTCACCCTTAAACATTCTTATACTCTCTTTAAGCAATGAAGCAGCATTATCATCCTTTTTTAAAAAAGCTGAAGTGGCAAACATATTATCACTCTCTAGAATGACAAAACAGCCATCTGTATATTCTTGTAATACAATGTAGTCTATCGCCTTTTTATTAATATCGATAAAGGTGGCTAGATGCATGAGCTTGAGATAGGCATCATCATCTTTAGCTAAAAGGACAAGCCTATAATTACTATCATTGATAAGGACATCAACTTCCATGCCAAAAAGAGCCTTTATATTATTTAATTGACATTGAGCTTTAAAATGACTAGCTCCAGCTAAGATGTTTAAATCGGTGATAGCTAGGCTTTGATAGCCATATTCTCTAGCTTTTTTAACAATTTTATGTATAGGACAAAGGCTTTGCAAAAGAGTGTATTCACTGCGTAAATATAGTGCTGTACTCATAGGTTTATTATACAATATTTGCCCATCTATGTTACACTTAATAAGGGGGAGGTAAACATATGAAAATTGCTTATATAACAGATAGTGGAACAGGATTATCCATTGATGAAATGGCTAAAAAACAGATATTTTCCCTACCATTACAAATAAGTGTAAATGGTAAAAACTACTTTGATTTAGAACAGATCAGTGTCGCTGATGTCATCAATAATCTCAAACTTGATGCCAACATGACTACATCCCTTCCTTCTTTAGGGCTCATTGAAGATTTATTTGATAAACTTAAAGAAGAGGGTTTTGAAAAAGTTATTGCGGTGCCTATTTGCAGTGGTCTATCAGGCACGATGAATGCCCTATACCTCGCTGCCCAGAATCATGCCATGCCTATTACATGCATCGACACATATGTAACCGCATATGTAGAAGAATATTGTATTGAATATCTTCGTAAGAGAATCACTGATGAAAATGTCGAAGAGACTCAGGCCATCAGAGAAGTTAATGAAATAATTGATAGTTGTGATACCTTACTAATTCCAACCGACCTTAAACATTTAAGCAAGAGTGGTCGATTAACCCCAATTGCCTATCGTATAGCATCTTTGTTGAATATCAAACCAATACTTAGAATATCTAAAGAAACTAATGGCAAAATTGATGTAATTGATAAAGTTAGAACCTTCAAAAGAGCTCTACAAAAAGCTTTAAATATCATGTTGGAAAGAATCGATAGTGAAGACTACATCATTCATATCGTCCATGTCGATGCCTATGGTGATGCCTTGACTTTCAAAGAAGCTGTCGCTAAGGCCTTCCCTAATAACGAGATTACTATCGATGCTCTGTGTAGTCCTGTAGCCATTCATACTGGCCTTGGTTGCATCGCTATCCAATATTATAAAAAGGCAATGTAGACTTCCGTGTGGGTATTTAGGTACCTACAGGTTGTACTATCATGTGGGTCATGATATGACTTTCATGTGGGTGATTACTAAAAATAGGCAAAGTTAATATGATATTATATTAGCCTTGCCTTTTATTATGCTTA
>CASEQH010000027.1 GCA_949290085.1 uncultured Bacillota bacterium
AAAGCCTTGGAGCGAAACGATTAATCCGCGTTAAGGATTTTAAGCGTCCGTAATTTATTATGGGAATTAAGGTGGTACCGCGTATCTATACGTCCTTAAGATGGGTGTTTTTTTATTTTATTAGAAAGGAATATTAGCTATGGCTGATTTGAAGACTATCATTAAAGCTGTTTGCATCAAGACAGCTATTGGGATTATTCTATCCTATGCCTTAATCACAGCCATTTACTTTGGCTTAGCTAGCTTATTTGATGAAGATTTGATATATGAATTTTATAATATTAAAAACTTATATTATCTCTTTGTCTATATTATCTGTGATGGGGTAATCGCTTATCAAAGACAAATTAAAGAATTACCAGTAAATATCAAGGAGCTCCCAAAGACAACCATGCGTAATTGTGATACTGATATTAAAATATGTCTATTAATCATGGGACTATCAACTATCATATCTATACTCCTAGAAGGGCGTTTTGTAGTAGGTATCTTTTGGATAATTAATCTTGTAATTTTATTTTTCTTTGTGCCTTACTTGATCTTTTGTATAGTACTTAAAAGAGAGATTAAATTAACATTGAATATAACTAATTAAAAGACCTGGAAAAAACAAATCAATTAAATTATTAAGGTCGGTGTTCAATGGTTGATGTGAATGTCCTGCTATAGAAGTAGGGCATTTTTATAGGGGTAATCATATTAATTCAATTGACTATTCTTGATAATTTCCTTATAATGTCAAAGAAATCACGGTGAAGAGAAGAGTAGTTCATTGCGATGCTCAAAGAGAGTTCTACATAGTGGTGGAAGTAGAATGAGATAGGATGAATGAAGAAAGCCTTGGAGTGAAACGTATTTCTGCGTTAAAGATAATCGAGTTGCCTATAAGTATAGCTTATAGGAATTAAGGTGGTACCGCGTGATATATTACGTCCTTAAGATGGGCGTTTTTTTATTTTATTAGAAAGGAAAATGTTATGGAAGAAAAATTAAATGACCAGCAGTTGGTTCGCCGTCAGAAGATGGAAGAGCTAAGAGAAAAGGGAATCGATCCTTTTGGACAAGCCTTTAAAAGAGATGCTAATTCAGCTAGTATTAAAGCTGAATATGGCGAAATGACTAAAGAAGAGCTAGAAGAGAAGAATGTAGTTAAGACTATAGCTGGGCGTATCATGTCTAAAAGAAGAATGGGTAAACTTGGATTTATGCATCTCCAAGACAAGGATGGACAGATTCAAGTAGTTGTATCTAAGAATATCGTTGGCGATGATGTCTACGAGATATTTAAGTCTAGTGATATTGGCGATATCGTCGGTATCAAGGGAAATGTCGTTAAGACAGATTCTGGCGAATTATCTGTTAAAGCTATAGAATATACTCATTTAACTAAGGCATTAAGACCTTTGCCAGAGAAGTATCATGGTCTACAAGATATCGAAGAGCGCTATCGTCGTCGTTATCTTGACTTAATCATGAATGAAGATGCTAAGAATATTGCTTTCTTACGACCAAGAATAATCCGTGCAATACAGCGATATCTTGATAGTAAGGGGCTAGTGGAAGTAGAAACACCAGTATTGCAAGGTATTCTAGGTGGTGCTGCTGCCCGTCCATTTATCACCCATCACAATACTTTAAATAAGGATTATTACTTACGTATCGCAACTGAATTACCGCTAAAAAGACTAATCGTTGGTGGTATGGAAGGTGTTTATGAGATAGGAAGACTTTTCAGAAATGAAGGCATGGATACTAAGCACAATCCAGAATTTACTACTGTTGAAGCATATGTTGCCTACTCAGATATGTATGGCATGATGGATTTATGTGAAGGTTTATTCCATTATGTTGCTAAGGAAATCAATAAAGATGTAGTAAAAGTTGGTGATGTTGAGATTGATTTAAATAAAGAATTCAAACGTTTAAATATGACCGATGCCGTAAATGCCAAGACAGGCGCTGACCTTCGCAATATGTCTTTAGAAGATGCTGAAGCATTGGCTAGTAAATACAATATCGCACTAGAAAAACATGAACACAGCATTGGTCATATCATTAATAAGCTATTTGAAGAATTATGTGAAGAAGATATTGTGCAACCAACTTTCGTCTATGGTCACCCAATCGAAATATCACCACTTGCGAAAAAAGACCCAGAAGACCCACGTTTCACTCAACGTTTTGAAATGTATATCTGTGGTACAGAATATGCTAATGCCTTTACTGAATTAAATGATCCTATCGATCAAAGAGAACGTTTTGAAAACCAATTAAAGCTTAAAGCTTTAGGTGATGATGAAGCTAGTGAGATGGATGTCGACTATGTCGAAGCTCTAGAATATGGACTTCCACCAACTGGTGGTATCGGTATTGGTATCGATAGATTGGTGATGTTGTTTGCGGAAGTGGACTCAATCAGAGAAGTATTGTTGTTCCCGACAATGAAGCCAACAGATGGCAGTAAAAAGCGCGAAACTAAGGCTGTAAACCAAGTGGTAGATAGTCAAAAACCAAACTTCAGCAATGTCAAGATAGAACCTATCTTTGAAGAAATGATAGATTTTGAAACTTTCGCAAAAGCTGACTATCGCGCAGTAAAGATACTAGCTTGTGAAGCAGTAGCTAAATCAAAGAAATTATTGATATTTACTCTTGATGATGGTGAGAGAAAAGATCGCGTCATTTTAAGTGGCATCCATGAATATTATGAACCAGAAGAATTAATTGGAAAGACTGCTATTGCCATAGTTAATTTACCACCACGCAAGATGATGGGCATTGACTCTGAAGGTATGTTGATATCAGCGGTTCATGAAGAAGATGGTCATGAAGGATTACATCTTTTGATGGTTGACGATAATAGTCCAGCTGGTGCTAAATTATATTAAGCTGTTTGCAATTAAGGTAATTCTAAAAGGGATTACCTTTTTTATTTTATGTCTTATTTAGTTGTTTACTTGCCATAGGCTAGATTTTTGTATATCTTTAAATTACTGATAAAATGAAAAAGCATAATAATTATGTGTAAGGGGGCTATATGTCATATAGTGAACTGATAAAGAATTTTGAAAAGGTTCGCGCATATATGCGTGACTTTTATGTTTACGGTTTTAAGAGCCGCAATGAATTTAATGCCAAGAGTTTACGTTCTTATGATGACGAGCGCAGAAGGATAGAAAGCTGGTTAGGCGATTATATGCGCTTTAAAAGAACTAGTGAAGGAAAGAATGTCTTTATATCTATTGATAGTCGAAACATACATGAAAATCCATTCTATAAGGCATGGAAATCTAAGACTTTTACTGATGGAGATATCACTCTACACTTTGCAATATTTGATATTTTGCATAGCCCAGAAATACATAAGACCTTAAATGAGCTCATCGAAGATATTGATTGCTTATTAGATTCAAAGATTAGTTTTGACGAATCGACACTCAGAAAGAAACTCAAGGAATATGTTCAAGAAGGAATAATTAAAGCTGAGAAAAAGGGCAGAAAAATATATTACAGCCGCAGTCTAACTATTGATATAAGTAACTATCAGGATGTGATAGATTTTTATAGTGAGGTAGCGCCATGTGGAGTAATTGGCTCTTTTTTGAAAGATAAGTTAGATAAACATGATGGCATATTCTTATTTAAACATCATTATATTACCCAAGCTATAGATAGCGAGATTATGGTCAAAGCTTTTTTGGCTATGTCTGAACATCACTATATCACAGTAAAGGGCTATCATAGACATCAAAAAGAAACTAAAAAACTTTCTCTAGTCCCTTTAAAAATATATATAAGTGCCCAAAATGGTAGGCAATATCTTATGGCATATGAGGAAAAAACTGACAAGATTAATTCTTATCGCCTAGATTATTTAACCGATATGCAAATAGAAGAGAAGGTCTGTTTAAACTTTGAATACTTGCGTCAAAAATTAAATGATAGTGAAAAATATATGTGGGGAGTCAGTTTTTGGCGCAAAGATGAAAAACTAGAGAGAGTAGAATTTGATATCTTCGTTCAAAATGATGAAGATTATATCATCAGGCGCTTAGAAAGAGAAAAGCGTTGTGGACGAGTGTATAAAATTGATGATAAGCATTATCACTTTGTAGCTGAAGTGTTTGACGCTCGTGAGATGTTTCCATGGCTTCGCACTTTTATATCTAGAATTGTTAAAATAAATTTTTCTAATAATGAAACTGAGAAATTATTTAAAGATGATCTCAAAAAAATGTACGAGATATATGAGATAGATGAGGTTGAAGATGAATCTATTTAATGAAATATATTCGGTTTATTATCAGACTGTTGCAAAGATTATTACCGAGGCATTTAAAGACGGTGTGAGAGAAAAGGATTTAGAAGACCTGGTAATGAAAGAAGCTTTTTCAGAAAGTTTTTTAACTATCTTGCCATCACTTAAATCTCAAAGGTGGCCTTTATTAGATGATGATTTAAAACCTGTGCTCAAGCATATTCCTAGCATGCCCTTAAGCACCTTAGAAAAAAGATGGTTAAAAGCTATATCCCTAGACCCACGTATAAAATTATTTAAACTAGATTTTTCTAGTCTTAATGGTATCGAGCCCCTATTTACTGCCGAAGATTATCGTATCTATGACCAATATAATGACGGTGATAAATACGATGATGAAAGATATATTAATAACTTCAATATGATTAAAAAAGCTATAAACGAAGACAGGGCCATCATCGTCAAGATGAATAATCGACACGGTGAATTTGTTAAGCTACATTTTTATCCTAAAGGATTTGAGTATTCTTTAAAGGATGATAAGATTCGCATTATTGCTGAGGGTTGCCATTACCGATACTTCAATCTAGCTAGAATTATTGAATGCGACTATTATGATGAAGATTTTTCTAATGAGAAATATAGAGATGATAAGAAGAAAGAATTGCAACTCATGATTTATGATGGGCGCAATACCTTAGAGAGAGCCATGTTGCACTTTGCACATTTTGAAAAGGAAGCTGAACGCCAAGATGATGGGAATTATCTTCTATATCTTAAATATTATGAATATGACGAAACAGAGATACTCATACGTGTCTTATCCTTTGGGCCATATATCAAAGTAATTGAGCCAGATTCCTTTATTAAACTTATTAAAGAGCGGTTGATTAAACAAAGAAATTGTGAACTTTAAGCAGTTCGCAATTTTTTTTCCGTGAAAATAGATATGGCAATTTATAGAATATGAGTGTAAAGGCACTTACAGCAGACTTAGTTGATTAGCTATGGTAAGCATGTGATTTGAGATCACAGTCAGGGTTCAATTCCTTAAACTTCTAGTGCCTTGATTATAAAGATGCCAACAGCAAATTTTTCACAATCAGTTTCAAATATATAAGGTTGATAAAAGGCATCTTGTTTATTTAAAAAGTATAGGGAGGGAAGAAAAATGTTAGAAGAATTGAAGAAAGAAAGTAATTATGGATATACCGAAAACGGAGCTGTAACTTATAAGAGTACTCAATCTGATTGTCTAGATCTCTTCTCTACCATTGGGGCCATGCGCTATCTCAGCGATAAAGAGATAATTAATCGTTTTGTCCGCGCTTATATCGAAGATGCTGATTTAGCTATGAAAATATTGTTTTATGGACGTGAT
>CASEQH010000028.1 GCA_949290085.1 uncultured Bacillota bacterium
CAAGAACTCGATGACTATGAAAAAAACGATGTCAAACTATTATGCAATTCCTTAGTTGGCACATTTATTCTTCAAGACTTAGGTCTATTTGAAGAATATTCAACGATGGAATTAAATTTTGATGAAAATGTAGATGAAGAAAAAGCTTCTGAAGAAGTAAGCGAAGAAAAGACAGAAGAAGTAGTAGATGATAATCAAGAAAAAACTACTTCAGAAGAAAATATTTCATCAGAAGAAGGAAGTACTAAAGAAGAATGAAAATGATTGTTGGCCTAGGAAATCCAGGAAGACAATACGACGGAACCAGACATAATGCTGGTTTTTTCGTCTTAGAGATACTGGAAGATAAATTAAAATTAAATTTTAAGGAAGAGAAAAGACATAAGGCGATGATTGCTACTTATAAAAAAGATGATGAGACATATCTCTTTGTCAAACCTTTAACCTTTATGAATTTAAGTGGTGAAGCAGTCTATTCTATAGCTAATTACTATCATATCGATAGTGATGATATGCTTGTCATACATGATGACTTAGATTTACCAGTTGGTAAGCTCAGACTCAGAACTTCTGGTTCTAGTGGAGGGCAAAAGGGTATGAAAAATATCATGGACTTATTGAAGACTCAAAATCTCAAACGGATTAGAATAGGCATCTCTAATAATAAGGCGATAGAAAATTATGTCTTGACCAAGGTGACAGGCGATGAATATAAAGATTATAAAGAAGCTTGTGAAAGGGCTAGTGAAGCTGTCATCATGTCCTTTGATTCACCTTTTGAAAGAGTGATGAATAAATATAACGGATGAAGTATAAGTATTTATTAGAAAAACTAGATAAACTCATAAGGGATGATGATAATCATTCCTCTTTGTCGTACAGTTCTTTAGTTGAAGAAGTTATCAAGATAGTCACGAGGCTTAAACATAGTGATGGACCTTTGATTGTGATTAAAGAAAATGCTTATTTAGCTAATCGTTTCTATGAATTATTATCGCCATACTTTCAAGATGAGGTAGTCTTATATTTACCTGAAGAATCACTGAGAGCGGAAAGCATTGTCGCATCTTTTGAAAATAGAGCTGAGAGATTATATGCCCTATATCGCATCATCAAGAAAGACTATAAGATTATAGTCACTTCGCCATATGGTTTTATCCGTCACTTGCCTAGTTTATCTACTTTAAATGGCAACTTATTAAAGATAAAATTAAATGATTTTTTAGACCGTGACGACTTAATTAAATATTTAAGATATGTCGGCTATGAAAAGACTGAACATATATCTTCACCTCTAACTTACGCAAGCAGAGGTTCTATTGTCGATATCTATACAGTCAATTACAGTAAGCCAGTCAGAATTGAATTCTTTGATGATGAGATAGATTCTATTCGTTTCTTTGATATCAATAGTCAAAGTACTATTGAGAAACTTGATGAAGTTGAAATCTGTTTTGCGAAAGATGTCTTTTTTACTGATGCGCAAAAAGACGAATTAAAAAATAAGTGTAGTAATATCAGTGGAGAAGTAGAATTAGATATCGAATATATAAATAGGGATGTCTATGCTCCTAATCAATATTTCTATTATTCCTTCTTTGATAATAATCATTTAAAGGATTATTTAGATGAGCATCTGTTATATTTGAGCGATGAAAATAAGATTGCTGAACATCTAAAGTTTTTAAGTGAAGAGACTATATCCTATATTCAAGAGATGGCTAGCGAAAATAAATTACCATTGAAATTTAATGTCTATGGTGATTTTCATCGCTTATGCATGAATGAAAAGATTATCACTGGCACAGCCTTTACAAATCCTTTTCCTCTAATCACAGAAGTAGACTTGCCTTACATGAGTATGGTAAATCTTTTAAATGTCATTAAAAAGGATAAACATGACTATGTCGTCATCGCCTTAAATAATAAGGAGTATGAAGAGATTAAGGCCGTATTAGATAAAAATACTATCCCCTATAATATTATTGATGAAGATATAAAAGAGGGCATCAATCTAATTAAGAGTGATATTATTGGTGGTTTTGAAGTTAAGGCTTTAGATCTCATCGTCTATACAGCCAGTGAATTATTCAAATCTAAAAAGCGTATTGGTCGCTTTGGTCAAAAGTATGAAGAAGCCACTGTCTTATCATCATATGAGGATTTAAAAGCTGGGGATTATGTCGTTCATGACCAGTATGGTATAGGGCAATTTGTCAAGATAGAAACTAGAGAAGTAAATGGTATAGCTTTAGACTATCTAAAGATTATCTATCGAGGCAATGATGAATTATTAGTACCCTTATCGCAGTTTTCTTTAGTTAGAAAATATGTATCTAAAGATGGTGTGGTGCCTAAGCTACATAAGTTGGGTTCTAAGGAGTGGCAAAGTACCAAGGCTAGAGTAGAAGCTGATGTGAGTGACTTAGCCCAAAGATTAGTTAAACTATACGCTTTAAGGGAAAAGAAGGAAGGTTTTGCCTTCAGTAAAGATACTAAGATGCAAAAGGACTTTGAAGATGAGTTTGTCTACGAATTGACTAAGGACCAAGAAAAGGCTATCAAAGAAGTCAAAAAGGATATGGAAGACTCTAAACCTATGGATAGGTTATTATGTGGAGATGTCGGTTTCGGTAAGACTGAGGTAGCCATTCGAGCTAGCTTCAAGGCCGTTTGCGACCGTAAGCAAGTCGCTTATCTTTGCCCGACAACTATTCTTTCTTTACAACACTACAAGACCTTTGTGAGTAGATTTGCTAACTACCCAGTCCGCATAGAACTATTAAATCGCTATATCGCTCCAGCTAAACAAAAACAGATAGTCGATGACTTAAAGGATGGTAAGATAGATATCTTAATAGGTACCCATCGCATCTTATCTAAGGATGTTGTTTTTGATGACTTAGGACTTCTCATTATCGATGAAGAGCAGCGTTTTGGTGTCGAACATAAAGAACGCATCAAAGAACTCAAGAGTAATATTGATGTCTTATCATTAAGTGCTACACCTATCCCTCGTACCTTGCAGATGTCCCTTATCGGCATCAGGTCTTTATCGACTCTTGATACACCACCTAATAATCGCTATCCTGTCCAGACCTATGTCGCTCATAAATCTATGGGCTTAATCAAAGAAGTCATCATGCGTGAATTAGTAAGAGGTGGGCAAGTCTTTTATCTTTACAATAATATTGATGAGATATACTTGGTCGCTAGACGCATACAGAAGGAACTTCCTAGTGCCAAAATAAAGGTGGCTCATGGCAAGATGTCTAGAGAAGAGATGGAAGATGTGATGCTGGAATTCTATCATAATGAAATAGATGTCCTCATCTGTACGACCATCATCGAGACAGGTATCGACATTCCTAATGCCAATACTATCATCATCGACAATGCCCAAAACTTTGGCTTAGCTCAGCTTTATCAGATCAAAGGACGTGTGGGTAGAAGTGATAGAATAGCCTATGCCTATTTGCTCATACCAGAAAAGAAGAATCTTTCTGAAAAAAGTGCTAAACGTCTAGATGCCATTAAAGAATTTACGGCTTTGGGTAGTGGCTATAAGATTGCCATGCGAGACTTATCTATTAGAGGAGCTGGTGACTTATTGGGCCCTAAACAATCAGGCTTTATTGACAATGTTGGACTAGATTTATATCTCATGATGTTACATGATGCTATCGCTAGAGAAAAAGGTGAAAAGGTAGAGGAGAAGAAAAAAACTTCACCACAGGTACAAGTACCTATCGCTTCATATATACCCGAAAAATTCTCTACTAATGACTATGATAAATTGTCACTCTATCATCGTCTAGATGCCATCGATAGTAAGAAAGAACTTCTGGAATACTATCTACAAGTTCAAGATGAATATGGTAAGCTTCCAAAAGAAGTAAAGGCTTTATTTGATAAAAAACGCATGAGTCTATTTGTTGAGCTAGAAGATGTCGAATCGATCAGAGTCATCAATAATGAATTTAAGGTCGTCCTCACACCAAAACGTTCAGATGCGATAGATGGCATGAAATTATTTGAATTATGTAGCGAAATTTCTAGAGATATCAGTATTCGTTATACTAAGTCAAAACTAGAATTCAATGTTAAAAATCAAAAGGACAACATTCAAAAAGTTATCCAATTATTAGATTCATTAGATAAGGTGAATAAAGATGAGAATAGATAAATATTTAAAAGTTGCAAGAATATTAAAACGTCGAACTATTGCTAAGGAATTAGCTGATTTAGGCAGATTAATAGTCAATGGTCGACCAGTCAAAGCCAGTTATGAAGTCAAGGTCAACGATGAGATAGATATCATCTTTGGACATCGCATCTTAAGTGTTCGGGTTCTGATGGTAGCCCAATATGCCAAGAAGGAAGACGCTTGCCTGATGTATGAAGTGCTTGGCGAAAAAACTAATGATGATGTATAATTATCACATGCAAAAGAAGACTAAAATTAAAAGAAGACCAAAGAGATTTGTAACTAAAATTGTCTCTATTGTGGTCATGTTAATAGCGATATATATGTTTGTAGGGGTTGGGCAAGAAGTATATACGACTCTTCAATTACAAAATCAGGCTAAAGAAGTTGAAATTCAACTCAACAATCTAAAAGAAGAAAATGCCACTTTGATCCAACAACGCGACAAGCTAGAAGACCCTAACTATGTCGAAACATATGCTCGTGGTGAATATATGTTCTCTAAGGATGATGAAAAGATATTCTATCTTCCTTCAAATAGTGACACCCCAGCAACTACCGACAGTGCAGAATAAAAGAGAGTTAAAGCTCTCTTTTTAAAATGGATTTATCTTATTTAAAGCACTGACAGTAATATTGGCTTTAGTTACTCTTCCAATTGAAGAAATTAATGATTTCTTTTCATGCTTCTTATAATCTTTAGATACTAGACGCACAAAGATGAAGATGCCTAGTGCTTTCTTAAAGTTGTTGAAAGAATTAGATATTCTGGTATGGTATTCATCTATGGTATGATTGAAACTATTTACTTGTCCAGTAACTCTATCAATATTTTGATTTATATGTCTTGATAGTTTGCTACTGTTACTTAATAAGCTAATGAGGAAGCATAAAAGTATTATTCCTACAATAATATATAGATAGATAATATAAGAATTAAAAAGTCTTAGAATTTCCATATCTCTATTCTAACATCTTTTGCATAATTATGTTTCTAGATAAAAGTTAACTGAATATTTAATCGACAATCTTTTTAACTTTGATATCACCTATGGAGATTGGAGATATACCTTTAGTAAATTCTAATATCTTATCTAATTTATTTATATCATCTAAAGCGAAGGTGTAATTGACTGTCTCGGTATATTCTTTTTTTAAATCTATAGTATTAGAAGATAGATAATATTCTATCTTATTAGCCATATCATAGCTTAGCGAAAGATAAAAAGATGGATAAACTACTTCGATATATTTTATCGCTAGTTTTAAAGCTTCAGAGACGCTAGAGGAATAGGCTCTGATGAGTCCACCTGCTCCTAATTTTATTCCTCCAAAGTATCTGACGACATAAGCGGCAATATGGTTCATCTCATTTTTACTTAAAACATTTAATATGGGTATGCCTGCTGTTCCACTAGGTTCGCCATCATCAGATGACTTTTGATTGTCATCATAGATAAAGGCACTACAGACATGAGTGGCATCGTAGTGTTTCTTTTTGAGATTTTTAAGTTCTTCCCTATATTCATCGATACTATTTAAGGGCTTTAAATAGGTGATAAAACGAGATTTTTGAATGATGATTTCATTTTGGACTTCATCTTTTATAAACATATATACATTATATGATATAATAGCCATCATGAGTACGAAATTAGATAAGATGGCCACTTGGCCTGTGGGTAAATTATTATTTTCAATGGGAATACCTGCCGTATTTTCAATGCTTATCCAAGCGATGTACAATGTGGTGGATTCCGTATATATCTCCAATTATTCACAAGATGCTTTATTTGCGATAGGACTAGCTTCGCCAATGCAGATGATAAGCCTATCTTTAGCTTTAGGGGGAGCGGTTGGTGTAGGTACCTTATTATCGCGAAGATTGGGTGAGAAGAATCGTGAAGAAGCCAACGCTATTGCGACAACTGGAGTAGTTATTACTGTCATTCATATCATTATCATCATTCTGCTTGCAATCGTGGGAATACGTCCTTTTTTAAGCTTATTTACGCCTAGACCAGAAATAGTAGAACTTGGTTATGACTACTTGATTGTTGTCATGGGAGTATGTTTTGGACAATTCTTTGCGATATTATTTGAGAGAATACTGCAAGCCCAAGGCAAGATGATGTTTCCGATGTTTTCACAACTCATTGGTGCTGTGGTTAATATTGTCTTAGATCCCATCTTTATTTTTGGTAATGGCTTTATTCCTGAGATGGGTATGATGGGTGCAGCGATAGCTACTGTCTTGGGTCAGATAGCTAGTATGGTATTTATTGCCTGTGCTTTATTTTTTGGTAAGCATGAAGTTAAAATCAGTTTCCGTAATTTTAAGATGAAGGCTGAACGCTTAAAGGATATTTATGCCGTTGGCATTCCGACCGCTGTCATCAATATGATTTCTTCGTTCACTACTACTTTGATGAATGGAGTATTAGTAAATTTCTCTGAAAATGCAGTTACAAGTTTAAGCATTTACTTTCGTCTACAGTCTTTCGTCTTTATGCCTATCTATGGATTTAACCAAGGTGCTTTGCCGATTCTTTCATATACTTATGGGGCAAGAAATGCTGAAAGATATCTCAAGACGACAAAGTTATACATCTTGACTGCTGTTATTTGTATGACTATAGGCACAGCCCTATTTATCTTTAAACCAGATCTATTACTATCTTTCTTTGAAATGGACCAAGCTCTCTTTGGTGTAGCAGTTACTACCTTGCAAATTATCGCTATATCTTTTATTCCGGCCGCTCTGTCTATTGTCATCTCTACTGTTTTCCAATCATTTGGAAATGGTGCTACAGCCATGATTCAATCAATCTTGCGTCAACTACTAGTGCTAGTGCCTATAGCTTACCTATTAGCACAATTTGGTATCCTAGACTTAGTGTGGTATGCATATCCAATAGCTGAAATATTTGTGGTGATATGTTTTGTGCCACTAGCTATCAAGGAATATAAAAAATCATTTAACCTATAAAGCGATATTCAATAATCGCTTTTTTTGTCAAGTCTATTAATAATTAAATTCTTTAGGTAATATTGTTGTGGAAGGTGAATTATGGAAGAAATCATTAAAAAAGTCGCAAGTGAATTAAATATTACAGTTAAACAAGTTGAAAATACCCTAAAACTATTAGAAGAAGGCAATACTGTGCCTTTTATAGCTCGTTATCGCAAAGAGATGACACATAATCTTAACGAAGAAGATATCGATTATATACAAAAGGAATATACTTATCTAGTTAATTTAAATAAGCGCAAAGAAGATGTCATGCGCTTAATTGAAACACAGGGTAAACTTACTGATGAGATAAAAGAGAGTATTATAAATGCTCAGAAATTAAACGAGGTAGAAGATATCTATCGCCCTTATCGTCAAAAGAGAAAGACCAGAGCGACAGAAGCTGTGCGCAAGGGTTTAAAACCATTAAGTGAATACATGTTGGAGCTAAATAGAAGTGGTGATATATATGAAGAGGCTAAGAAGTATTTAAATGAAGAAGTTACCAATGTAGATGAAGCCTTAAAGGGAGCCAAGGACATTATTGCCGAGATAGTCAGTGATGATGCTAATAATCGTCAAAAGATACGCTCATCTCTAGAAAACTATTCGACGATAGTCACTAAGGAAAAGAAGGAACATAAGGATGAAAAGAAGGTATATGAGCTTTATTATGACCATCATGAAAAGCTCAAGTATATCGAAGCTCATCGCGTTATGGCCATTGAAAGAGCGACCAATGAAAAAGTCATCACTAAGACTTTTGAATATGATAAGGAATATTTAATAAATTATGCTTATAATGCCCTTACCAAGAAGCGCCATTTTGTGGGTGAAGAATTAGTCATGGAAGCTGTGCGTGATGGTCTAGAGCGCCTAGCCTTTCCAAGTGTAGAAAATGAAGTGTGGGGCAATATTCTAAAGAAGGCTCAAGATAAATCAATAGAAGTATTTGCGACTAATCTAGAAAAGCTTTTACTACAACCGCCATTAAAGAAGTCTTGTATCATGGGTTTTGACCCGGCCTTTAGAACGGGATGTAAATTAGCTATCTTAGATTCGACAGGTAAACTTTTACATATCGATAAGATATATCCTCATGCACCAGTTAATAAATATAAGGAAGCAGAGAAAAAATTTGTAAGCTTAGTTAAGGAATATAAAATAGAGACAGTAGCTATAGGCAATGGCACAGCTTCACGTGAATCAGAACGTTTTGTGGCCGAAGTCATTCAAAATAATGATTTAGATTTACAATATACCATCGTGTCAGAGGCTGGGGCATCTGTTTATAGTGCTAGCGAAAATGCTCGTAAGGAATTCCCTGATTTACAAGTAGAAGAAAGAAGTGCTGTGTCTATAGCTAGAAGGTTATTAGACCCATTATCTGAGCTCATCAAGATTGATCCTAAGAGCATAGGTGTTGGCCAATATCAACACGACTTACCAGCTAAACAATTAGAGGAGAGCTTAGACTTTGCCATTCTCAAGAGTGTTAATAGAGTAGGCGTCGATGTCAATACAGCTAGTGTAGAACTTTTGACCCACGTCTCAGGCATGAATAAGGGCATAGCTGAATCACTAGTAAAATATCGCAATGACAATGGTAACTTCCATACTAGAGAAGAACTAAAGAAAGTTAATAAATTAGGCAATAAAGTCTATGAACAGGCTTCGGGCTTCCTTCGCATCAAGGATGGAGATGAAATCTTAGATTCTACATCTATCCACCCCGAATCATATAAATTAGCTAAGGCTATATTGAATCGCTATGACGAAAAGATTGGTAGTGATGAACTAAAAAACAAGCTTAATAGTATTGATATCAATGCTTTAAAAGATGAACTAGATAGTGATAGCTATACATTACAAGACATTATCGACAGTTTAAAAGAACCACTCAGAGATTATCGTGATAAATATGATGGGCCAGTATTAAGAAATGATATCTTAGAGATAGAAGATTTGAAGATCAATGATAAGCTACAAGGAGTGGTTAGAAATGTCGTGGACTTTGGCTCATTTGTCGATATCGGTTTACACGATGACGGTTTAGTCCACAAATCAAAGATAGATAAGGGACATAATGTCAGTCCTTATGAGTATATGTCAGTCGGTGATATCGTTGATGTCTATGTCTATGATGTCGATTTAAAAAAGGGCAAAGTGGCTCTCAGCCTATTCCCTAATGATAGTTACTAAAAATAAAATAGCTGAAATTCCTTATGTAGGAGCTTCGGCTTTTAATATAATTTCATTTGTAAGCCTTTACATTAACATAACATAAGATTTAAACATTTATAGATGGGTACAATGACTAAAATGTGAGCATTAATTGATAATATTTTAACAAAATCCTAATAGCTACTATGTTATAATTGAGTAGGTAAAAAATAGGAGGAAATAAAAATCATGGCAAAAAAGAGCGTGACAGATTTAAATGTCACAGGTAAAAAAGTTATCGTTCGTGTAGACTTCAACGTTCCACACAAAGGTGATGTAGTTACCGATGATAATCGTATTGTAGCTGCTTTACCTACTATCAACTATTTGACTGAGCATGGTGCTAAAGTTATCTTATTGTCACACTTAGGGAAAGTTAAACACAAAGATCCTGTTGAGACTGAACAGATGATGAAGAAAAACGACATGTCAATTGTTGCCAAAGCATTACAAGCTCTTGTTCCTGAAACTAAAGTTACATTCGTCAATGCGACAAGAGGTGAAGAGCTAGAGAAGGCTATTAGTGAAATGCATGAAGGCGAAATCGTTTTGATGCAAAACACTCGTTATGAAAAAGGTGAAGAGAAGAATGACCCTGAACTAGGTGCTTATTGGGCTTCTCTTGGTGATTTATATGTATCTGATGCCTTTGGTTCAGTGCATCGTGCTCATGCATCTACAGCAGGTATTCCTACTCATTTGCCAAGTGCTGTAGGTTTCTTGATTGAAAAAGAACTTAAGTATCTAGGACAAGCTCTAGACAATCCTGCCAGACCATTTGTCGCTGTATTAGGCGGAGCTAAAGTATCTGACAAGATTGCGGTGATTGATAACTTATTAAAGATTGCTGACAAAGTAATCGTTGGTGGTGGTATGGCTTATACTTTCTATAAAGCTATGGGCTATGAAGTAGGTACTTCATTACTAGAAGAAGATAAAGTAGCCATCGCTAAAGAATTTATCGAAAAAGGTCAAGGTAAACTAATATTGCCAATTGATAATGTCGTAGCTAATGACTTCGATAATCCAACTGAGGTTAAGGTGGTAGCAGCCGATTCTATTCCTAGTGATTTCATGGGTATGGATATCGGTCCTAAGACTATCGAATTATTCACAAAAGAACTACAAGGTGCTAAGACAGTATTCTGGAATGGACCTATGGGTGTCTTTGAAAAAGAAGGCTTTGAAAAAGGAACTGTTGGTGTATGTAAGGCTATAGCCGAACTTGATGATTGTATGTCAGTCATCGGTGGTGGCGATAGTGCTAGCGCAGCTAAGAACTTGGGTTACGCAAGTAGCTTCACTCACATCTCAACCGGTGGTGGTGCCAGCCTTGAATATATGGAAGGCAAAGTACTTCCAGGTATCGCCGTAATCGAGGAGAAATAAGATGAGAAAACCAATTATCGTCGGCAACTGGAAGATGAATAAGACTTGCAAAGAGACAGTTGAATTCATCAAAGAAGTAGAACCATATCTCCACGATTCATGTACATATGGTATCGCTGCTCCTTTTACCGCATTAAAGGATGCGACATCGACTGCATCTAAACTCATCATTGCAGCTGAACATTGTCACTTTGTAGATAGTGGCGCCTATACTGGTGAAGTTTCAATTCCAATGTTGAAAGAATTAAATGTCACTCATTGTATCATCGGTCACTCAGAAAGAAGACAAATGTTCAATGAGACTGATGAAGCAGTCAATAAGAAAGTTAAGAAACTTATCGCTGAAGGTATTACACCTATCATGTG
>CASEQH010000029.1 GCA_949290085.1 uncultured Bacillota bacterium
GTATTTTTATAGATGTAGATTTATTAGGTTTAATTGTCCATAAATAATAGTGACTTACTGTATTGCAAAAATCATCCAAACGTTTTATATCTTTAGTCATGTCGTTGATGTCTTCAATATGTTTTCTTTCAATAATACCAATATATTCATAGATATATTTTTTCGCAGCCTGGTGCGTTTCTCCGTTTAACTTATTCCACTCTTTCCAATTAATGCTACCATCGTTATTTTTCCATCCAAAATGTTTGATTGTTTCGTTGAAAATTATATCCGATTGACGATAGATACTATTGTAAGAATCCATATCAAAATGTTTGAATTCTGGTAATTTTTTAGCAATACTTCCTATGTTAAATATCTGCGGATAATTAGAATATGTATCATAGATTATATCATTCTTAAATGCTCTAAATCTGAAATATCCTTCAATAATCTCTTCACTTTCATCCAATAGTTCATTAGCTTTATAGTGCTCTTTAATTAGCTTGATATATTGTTCTTTGTCAATATTACCATGCTGGTCAATTATTACCTTAGGTATATGAATTGCTACATGTTTAGGAATGTGTTTGCCAGTTTTCTTATCAAATTCAACATAACGATAGAAATCTACTGCTGCACAATTTACTGATGTAAATGATTTTTTATCATCATTAACCCCAAGAACTGATAATGGTCCTGATCCTTTTTCAGGACTATATATTGTCGCATCAAAATACTGACCACTACCCTTATGTATTACTTTTTCTGAATAAAGAGGAACAGTTTCCTTAATCTTATTGATTAAATACTTATAAGGTTGATTGAAAGCCTTTTGATAAGCATATCTCATAATCTTAACATTAGGATCTTCCTTATCTTTGATTGTTTCATCTTGCTTAGGCATATTCTTTAAAAATTCATCAAATTTCTTAAAGTTACCTCTTTGGTCATAATTAGGGAAAATAGTATTTAAACAAGTATCTGCCAATGCAATCATACATGCGTCATGGGCATGGTGTTGCAAACCAAAGTCTCTATCTTTCTTGTTCATACCAAATGCTCTTCTAGCTAATTTAGTAAAAGCGGATTTCAAAGAAACGATATGTGTATCATAATCATTTAATTTATTATATGCAGAAATGATAGAAGTAAATTCTTTAATAATATATCTTGTATCTACTAGATTTTGTTCAATAAAGCCACTTACTTCTTCAGTATTCTTTAATAATAATCTCTCTTTCTTCTTATCGCTAATCAAGCCATAGTCGTACAATTTTTCGACTCTATCTATATATTGTTTATATCCGATATTGTTGGACTCAGCAATATATTGTAGAGGTACTCTATCACACTTTTCACGATTATGCATTTTATGAATAAGCATCTTATCATAAATAGCATCTTCACCAAATCCTCTAGGCAAAATATGATCTATTTCATAGTCATATAGACGATGTAAATCTATCCTATGGCCATCTATCATATCAACACCACATTGAGTTATATAAAGTTCAATCTTACGCTTGTTAGTATCCGTGAGTAATGCATCGATTTCTTCCCAGTTTTCCAAGGAATTTCTAAATTGAGATTCTTTTTCCATGACCTTTCTAGCCTTGGTATCATAAATCTCTTTCATTGTATCGGCATGCTTCTTAGTCACTTTTCCTTTTTCGCCAAAGTCTCTAGCTGTTTCAATGACAAGTCTCTTTGGAGTTCCATATACCTTTAAAATTTCTTGATATACTTTGAAACATTCATTTAGTCCTCTAATAACAGGTCTAGATATTGGCATAATTGGTTTTGTGCCATCCACTAGTAAATCTATTGATAATTGATTATTCTTCTCTAATATCTTTAAATACTTATTGGCGCTGAAATTCTTAGGATTGCCATTGATATCAGTGGCTCTAGATATGATAGTCATCTGTTCATTGATTTTATCTTTCGGATTATCATCAAATAAGATATCTAACATACTCTCGCCTTGGGTATTTAATACTTCCTCAGTTAAGAATTCCTTAGATAGAGAATAAAAACCGCTTACTTTTAATTTGCCTAAAGCTTCGGCTTTATCATTAAATTCTTCTTTGAAATTATTGATTCTGGCCTTTTCTTCATCAAATAAACTGATATCCAAAATTATACTTTCCAGCTTATCTATCTTTTCTTTATTAGTAAATATCTCATTTATATCAGCAATCTTTAATTCTGGTACTATTCTTGCAATACTATGATATAAAGTATATTTAT
Source organism: uncultured Bacillota bacterium (assembly GCA_949290085.1). Taxonomy (GTDB): domain Bacteria; phylum Bacillota_I; class Bacilli_A; order Erysipelotrichales; family Erysipelotrichaceae; genus CALUZH01. The sequence goes on from CASEQH010000029.1 coordinate 2,233, forward strand.
TATTAAATTTCTTAGCTTTCTTTGCTCTATCGCCAAAATAAGAAAGATTTAATAATTCCTCAACATTTTTGTAAGTAACATCAGTTTCTTTAAGAAATAATTCATTAAAAATCTTTACCTTATCTTCTCTGGTGAGATAATAAGCTTCGTGATTTTTATCTTCTGCTTTTAATATATTTATTTCATTTAAAATACTAAAAGTTTCATAGATGAATGAACCCTTTGGCAAAGCTGGTTGATCCACTAAGTATGTACAATGAGAAATCATTCTTTTCTTCCATTCCTTGATGGTTTCCTTTACATCGATAGGATTTAGATTCTTCATCGAATACTCGTAGCTATACTTAAAATTGCATTTTTTGTTTTCAATCCATGCGTTTTTAGCATCAATTGCCAGAGGTCCTACGAAAAACGGAATTCTAGCAGATAAAATCGAGGCAACTACTTCAATAAATTCATCGGTGATATTAGCATTGAATTCTTGTTGCTTATGCAAAATCGCCTTAGCTTCTTTGACATATAAACCATTAGGATAAGAATTGTCCAAATTCTTAATAACTTTGACACGATCACTCTTGTCAAATTTCGCATTCATCTTTTTTTGGATTTCTTTCTTATATTCTTCATAAGAATCTGGATTGATATCCTTATTTCTTCTAAGTTCTATTATTTTATCTAATTTGTCGACTGCTACTTCACATAGATAATCATATTTATCAATTATGGAATGAATTTGTATTAAATCATATAGTTCAACTAAACCATTCATAAAGTCGGTAACTTGATTTGCATCCATTGATTTGATTGTTGATACATTAATATTTTTCTTATCACCAACCAAACTTTCATCATCAGTAACTTTTGATAAATCACCTTTGAATCCACAAATAATCTTCATTAATTCTATTACTTTTGAATTGGTTTCATCATCTTGTTCTAATCTTATCTTTTTAATTGCAGCTTTGATGTCATTAGCCTTAGTCAAATTTCTTGTAAAGATATCGTTTAAGACAGTTTCATCAAAATTATCATGATTATCTACATAAAAAATCACTTGGCTTGTTAGTTCATAAAATTTTTCTTTAAAGGTAGAAAAATTGATTGTAGCGTTATTTTCAAAATCAATATTTTCCAAAAGGAAATGACCTCTAGTCTTGCAAATGTTATAAAGGGCTAATAATAATTCTCGATTAGAAACTTCTTCATAAAGTGCTCTCTTGCGCAAATGATATATCGTATGGTCTATCGGCTTAGAAATATTTTCATCATGATAATGAAATCTAAGATAGTTTTCATAAATTGTTTCTTTATTATTTGCATCAAGATGAATAATATCATTTTTATTAATTAGACCAAAATCGATAAAGGCATTTATCAGTTGTCTCTTACGCCAACGCTTTCTATCAATTAAACGTCTAGCTCCCCTATTAAGGCGATTTGTCTTGGCTTCTTCCGCCTCTTCAAAATGTCTGACTCCCATCTCGACAAGATCGGCATTATCTAAATCAATAATAGAAAAACCGACAGAAGTAATACCTATATCTAAACCGACTACATAATTTTTCATTTTTGGCCTCCTATCTATTCTATTTCCTCATATTCCTTCAATTCTTGGTTCAATATCTCCATTACTTTATTGCGTATGCTTGGAGTGATTACCTTGACATATTGAATATATTGGCAAGCTAAGAAGATTAAGGATTTCTCCGGAGCTTTGATGATAACCTTATAATGATTATCATCTTTATCCTCTATCTCAATGTCTTGCCCACAGACATCAACTAGTTCATCTAAGATGAATCGATTCTTCTCCACTTCTAATTCATATTGTTCAATATTACCATCCTGCATATAAAGACGGTGTCTTACATATTTATATGGATCAATCATCAGTTTTTTCTTAATAAACCTACCAGTCAATTTAATATTCTTTATCTTGTCGATGCGGAAATGCCAATAGTCTTCTTCCCCATCGCAAGAATTAATCGCAATGAGATAGAAACGATTTTGGAATGCCAGTGTACATAATGGTGCGACATTATAGTCCTTACCTGAATAATTGACTAAAAGCTTATCCTCGTTGTAGCGATAATAATTAAAACTTATGCAACAATTCTTATTGATGGCTTCTGAGATAGTATCAAGATTTAAAAATAACTCTTTATTCTCTCTCTTATCAACATTACAAATATTAAAATCTAATTTCTTATTACTTGCGAAATGGATACCTTGTATATCTTTGAGTTTCTCGATGAGTTCTAATGAGAAAGACAAGGGTATAGAATTATTAGCCATTATCGAATGACATAATAATTCAATCTCGCTATCCTCAAAACATCGATTATCATAATAATATTTTCTTTTAACCTGACCTATCTGTATGCCCATCTTGTTAAAGTATTTAAAATAGGAAGTCATAGTTTGCCTACATGTAGGTGTACTACCATATAATTCCTGCATCTTCTTGTCAATTTGTGCAATGGCAAGTGGATGATTTTTGTCAGAATATTTATATAAAACTGCTAAGCATTCTAAAATCTTCTTTTTCGAATCTTTCTTAGAATTATTTTCCATAATACCTTCCCCTATTATCCCTTTTCTAAATATTATCAACTTTAAAGCGTTTACACAAATTAAAAAATGGCTAATATGAGAAGTGTTAAAAATATTAAACCGAAAATGATAAAAATATGAAAAAAGCCGCTATATTTTAGATATAACGGCCTAGTTTTACTGTCTTAAATTCGCTTGATACTGTTTAGATAATTCAGATAATATCTTCTCGTGTACTGGATTTATATCTTCTATCTTTAAAGTCTTATCCTTAGACTCATAGATGATATTTAAGGAGATAGACATATATCCATCTTTAATATGTTCACCCTTATAGATATCAAATACTTCGACACTAGATACAAGTGAACCACCAGCTCTTTCAATGATGCGAATGAGATCACTGCTCTTGACATCATCTTTAACTACTAAAGAGATGTCGCGAGATATTGATGGATAACGATTGATTTCACTAGCCTTAATCTTAGCAGGTTTAGATTCAATCAATTGTTCCAAAGACATCTCTAAATAATAAGCGTCAGGCAATTTACGCTCTTTGGCAATTTGTGGATGTACCTTGCCAAAGATACCGATAACTTTATTATTCAATTTAATGAGAGCAGATTGATATGGATGCATATTGCTAGCATCGACATTATTTTCTACTATCTGTATGCGACCGGTAGGGAAACCTAGCTTATCTAATAGGCTCATAATTAGTCCCTTTAGCACATAAAAGTTTGTATCAACAGTATTATGCAATACTTTTGACTCTTGCAGTTTACCACTTAAAATGATAGCTAAACGTTCTTCTTGCATATCCTTTGCATAGATCGAAGAAATCTCAAAGAGATTAACATTTTCATTATTGTGAGCAATATTATAAGCCAGACATTCTAACATTGATGGCATTAAGCTAGTACGGATATATTTTCTGGCATCACTTAGTGGTTGCTTGAGTTCGATGGCATCGCCCAAAGGCATTAAATTATCTCTGACAGCTTGAGAACCAACTAACGTATATGTGATAGTTTCATATAATCCAGCATTTGTGAGCAAATCTTCTATTGTTCGGCGCATGCTTTGTCTAACTGTTAACTTACCTATAGTTTGAGGCATGAGTGGTAGAGTTGTAGCTAAATCATCATAGCCACTTAAACGAATAATTTCTTCATCGATATCTTCGCGAATACGAATATCAGTACGATAGCTAGGAATATGCGAAATAAAGCTGTCATCTTTAATTTCTGGATGAAAGTCAAGGCGATTTAAAATATCACGTACTTCATCCATTTCATATTTTTTACCTATTAAGGCATTTAGATGCTCTAAAGTTTCTTTAACTACTATCTCATTGTAGTTGTCACTACCAAATTCCACTGTCTTTTCATACTCACTAGCTTCGGCATATTCAATTAGCAAGCTCATAGCGCGATCGATAGCCTTTTGTTGAGCTAGAGGATCTAGACCCTTGGCATAGCGCATCGCCGCTTCTGTTTGTAAACCTAGGCGATTAGCAGTTCTTCTAATTTGCGCTTGCTCAAATAAGGCGCATTCGATGATGATAGCACTAGTATCATCTAAAATCTTAGTATTGTCACCACCCATGATACCAGCGATACCGATAGGTTCACCATTTGAGGTAATCATCAAATCACCTTTTTCGATATGATAAGTATTACCATCTAGAGCTATATAGTCAACTTCTAAATCATCTTTGACAGTTATTTCATGATGTGGATTACTGCGCAAATCATAGAAGTGCATTGGTTGTCCTGTCTCTAGCATTACCAAGTTAGAAATATCAACGATATTATTGATAGACTTGATGCCATTAGAACGCAAAATATCACGCATCCATTTAGGTGACTTCTTTAAAGTCACATGATTGACTACTTTAGCTAAGAAATGTGGACAATTATCTGTTTCGGAATGAAGAATGAAGCTAGTATCGATACCTTCATTATTATAATTTTTTAGTTCTGGTAAGATACAAGGACGATTGAGTATCGCAGCCATCTCTTTAGCTAGAGAGAACATTGCTAAACAATCAGGTCTATTAGCATAGATAGAAAGTTCTAAGATAGTATCTTCATAGCCTAATTTCTTTAAAATACCCTCTTCGCCAACTTCAAAATTATCATCTAATTCTTCAATGCCATTTAAAGAAGGACTATCATCATCTAGTATCTCTTTTGGCACATTTAGTTCTAATAATGAACATAACATGCCATTAGATTCAACCCCTCTTATCGTACTTTTCTTAATCTCGCCACCGACTAGCTTAGCACCAACTTTAGCTACGATGACTTTAAGACCTTCACGACAATTAGGAGCTCCACAGACGATATCTAATATTTCATTTCCAATATCAACCTTAGTGACATGTAGATGGTCTGAATCGGGATGATCATGACATTCAATAACTTTACCGACCACTAAATTTGTACCACTACCTAATTCATTGACTGATTCAACTTCAAAACCAGCTTTAATAATCCTATCGATGATTTCTTCTTTTTCTAAACCATCTAGATTAACAAATTGATTTAACCAATTTAAACTTAAATTCATAAAGCCCCCTAATCAAAACGTTTGAAGCTTCTCAAGAAGCGAACATCATTTGTATATAAGTCACGAATATCTTTAATACCATATTTAAGCATAGCTACTCTTTCAATACCGATACCAAAAGCGAAACCGCTATATTTCTTAGAATCGATGCCATTGATATCTAATACCTGAGGATGAACCATACCACTACCTAAAATCTCAATAAAGCCAGTGCCCTTACAAGTAGGACAACCCTTGCCACCACAGACATGACATGTCATATCTACTTCAACTGATGGTTCAGTAAATGGGAAGTAAGAAGGTCTAAATCTAATCTTTTTACCCTCACCAAATAAGGAATCAACCATAAATTGTAAGGTTCCCTTTAAGTCAGTCAAGGTGATATTTTCACCTACTACTAAACCTTCACATTGCATGAACTGATGAGAATGGGTAGCATCGTCATCATCGCGGCGATATACTTTACCAGGGCATACTAATTTAATAGGCATTTGCCCATGGGCTTTCTCTAGTTCACGCATCTGTATAGCTGTCGTATGCGTTCTAAGCAAAGTATTTACATCGATGAATAAGGAATCTTGCATATCTCTAGATGGATGATTTTTAGGAATATTAGCTTTCTCGAAGTTGTAGTAGTCAAGTTCTACTTCTGGTCCTTCAGCTACCTTATAGCCCATCCCGATAAAACAATCTTCAATCGCTTGAACGACTAAGTTCAAAGGATGCACTGTTCCAAGATGCGGTGTATAAGCATCTAATGAGATGTCAATTCTTTCTTCCTCGAGCTGTTTATTTAATTTAAGAGCCTCTAACTTTGCACTTTTTTCTTCTAGTGCCTTAGTGATTTGTTGCTTGCACTCGTTGACTACTTGACCAAACTTAGGTTTTTCTTCCTTAGGCAAGTCTTTCATCTTCAACATCATCTCTTGAACCTTGCCCTTTTTAGACAAGTATTCAATACGGATGCTTTCGAGTTCTTCTAGACTGTCACAATTTTCAATTGCCTTTAAGGCTGTAGATTGTATAAGTTCTATCTCCATTTTCTCCTCCTGATAAATAAAAAACCGCGAATCACAAGGAACGAATGAAATCCGCGGTACCATCCTAATATTTCACCATTTGGTGCACTTAATTAGATATAACGGTCTTACCCGAGAGTGATTAGCTCTGCAATAAAGATGAATTCATCACTTCCACACATTAGATGCTCACACCATCTCATCTATCGCTTGAAGGCTTACCATGACTACTACTTCTTTATTTTTACTATGTTTTTATCTTATATTTTTTACGTTTAAAAATCAAGGTTTACAGTTTCCACAAGGCTCAAACCCCATCATTCTAGCTGTAGCGCTATTGGCATAGAGTATTTCCTTATTAAAAGCCGCAATATCGTCAGCATCATCACAATTTAAACGATGATATTTTAAACTGTTGGTATTTAGGATATATTGGCTCTCATCCGTCTGTTTAGTTTGAGTATAGTCACACTCTACATCAGCATTTAATACTTCACCATCGCTATAATCAATTTCAATACAAGGTTCGACATTATAGACTAAGATACAGAAACTGATATCATCATCTTCTATCGATTGAGCTTCCATCAAAACGGCTGTAGCGACCAAATCATTTTTATCATATAGAGGAGTAACTCTATATAAGACATGATGATTTTCTTTTGTGATATAGTTATAGACCACTTTTTCAAGAGGCAACATCAACTCTTGATTCATAAAGTTAGTACCAGTGATGAGATTATTTTCATTATCATTTTCTCCCGCCAACATGAAAGCTATTAAATGCGAACGGTTGTAAAGATAATTATTTCCTAAGACCTCTTCGTTAGTATATTGATTAAAGCCGCTAGGATAGATATTAGAGATGCTCTCTCTATCTTCACTAGGCATTAAATCGACCCCTAGACTAGCTTGGGCATAAGTCACTCTTCCTAGATAATCTAATTCACCATAATATTCATAAGATTCTTCGGCTTCTTCAATTTCTTCTTCAGTAAAATAAGGAATATTATTATTGATCACTTCATAATAACTACCATTAAAGCTATACTCTAATTCCTTTTGGTTTAAGGTAAAGTAAAGATAGCTAAATATCGAAGAAATAGCGACAACTAGGACAACTATCTTTTTAATCTTCCGACGCAATTTGAATACCCAAATCCTTTAATTGAGCCTCATCGACAGTATTAGGTGCCTCAGACATCAAGCACATAGCACTAGCGGTTTTAGGGAAGGCTACGACATCCTTGATATTATCAGTACTACACAATATCATAGTCAATCTCTCTAAACCTATACCGACACCTAGATGAGGAGGAACGCCATATTCAAAAGCTTCTAGGAAGAAACCGAATTTATCATGAGCTTCCTTTTGACTTAAGCCCAAAGCTTCAAATACTTTAGCTTGCATAGCTTGGTCATGAATACGAACAGAACCAGACAATAATTCATAGCCATTTAAAACCAGATCATAAGCTCTTGAGTAACAATTAGCCTTATCATTAAGCATCTTATCGATATCTTCATCCTTAGGAGCAGTGAACGGATGGTGACAAGCTACATAACGATTTTCTTCACTAGAATATTCATACATAGGGAAGTCGACAATCCAAGCGAACTTAAACACATTTTCATCTATCATATTAAAGTCTCTAGCTAATTTTACTCTAAGTGCACCCAAGGCTTGGTCAACAATCTTCTTTTCATCAGCGACGATAAAGATGATATCATTATCTTCTAATGCTAGATAATCTATGATATCTCTTTTTTCTTCTTCACTCATAGCCTTAAAGATAGAACCACTTAAGCTTCCATCTCTATATTTCAAATAAGCTAGAGCCTTAGCTTGATATACTTTGACAAATTCAGTCAATTTATCAATATCCTTACGAGATAATTCTTCAGCCTTATTGATTTTGATACATTTAATAATGCCATTATTGCTCAAAACATTTTTAAAGATAGTAAATTCTGTATTTTTAAATATTTCGGTGATATTGTTTAAACGCATATCAAAGCGTAAATCTGGTTTATCACTGCCATAGTATTCCATGGCATCGACATATTTAATTCTTTCAAAAGATAAAGGCAATTCTACACCCTTAATCTCTTTAAAAACATCTTGCATACATCCTTCAACCACTTTAAAGATATCTTCTTCATCTGCAAAAGACATCTCGATATCGATTTGAGTGAATTCAGGTTGACGGTCTGCACGCAAGTCTTCATCGCGGAAACATCTAGCGATTTGGAAGTATCTGTCCATACCGCCTATCATCAGTAATTGTTTATAGATTTGTGGTGATTGTGGCAAGGCATAAAACTTGCCATGATAAAGACGTGATGGTACTAGATAGTCTCTAGCGCCTTCTGGTGTTGACTTAGAAAGGATAGGCGTCTCCACTTCCACGAAGTCTAAATCATGTAGATGTTTACGGAATATCGTACAAATCTTATCGCGAACTAATAATTTCTCTTTGATTGGATTACGACGAATATCTAAGTAACGATATTTTAAACGCACTTCTTCTAGAGCGTCAGTCTCATCAGCGATAATCATCGGCGTCGTCTTAGCACTAGAAAACAATCTAAATTTATCAACGATAACTTCAATTTCTCCTGTCTCTAGTTTAGGATTGGCCACTTCCTTTAAAGCGACTACTCCTTCAACTTGAATGACATACTCATTGCGCACATCTTTAATACTTTGGGCCATCTCTTCATTGAAAGTGATTTGCGTGATACCATAGCGGTCACGTAAATCCATAAAACAGATGGAACCCAAGTTGCGGCGCTTGCTGACCCAACCTGCTAGGGTTACACGATCGCCGACATTTTCTCTTCTTAACTCTCCACAATTATGTGTTCTATACATATCTATTCCTGCATCTTTCTATCTAAATAATCAATTAATTCATCAAGTTTGACGATGACTTGACTCTGGTCACTAGTATCTTTTACTGTCACCACTTCTTCTTTTACTTCATCTTCACCGATGATGATAATAAATCTAGCCTTCTTGCGTTCACATGATTTAAATTGTGACTTCATTGAACGCTTAGTGAAATTGACTTCACATGAATAGGCGTTAGCTCTAATTATCGAGGCTACTTCTAAGGCATAAGGAGAGCCATCAGTCATATCGATGACATAGCTATCTAAGCCTGTTTCGCCATCATCAAAGATTCCTTCGGCATCACCTAGAATGATAAGTCTTTCTTCGCCTATCGCAAAACCTATGCCACTCATGGCTGGACCACCTAATTCTTCAACTAAACCATCATAACGGCCACCACCAAAGATAGTACTTTGTGAGCCTGATTCACTGTGAGTTGAAATAACTTCAAAGACTGTATCAGTATAATAGTCTAGTCCCCTAACTAAAGATGAATCTATCTCATGAGGAATCTCTAACTTCTTTAAGTAAGCTTGAACCTTTTCAAAATAAGTTTTAGCTTCATCAGTTAAAAAATCATAGATGCATGGTGCATTTTTAATAAATTCTTTTTCGTGGTCAATCTTACAATCCAAGATACGCAAAGGATTCTTACTTAATCTATTCTTACAATCTTCACAAAGTTCACTTTCATAACTTCTAAAATATTCTTCTAAAGCTTTCTTATATGCGATGCGTGAATCACTATCACCCAAAGTATTGATACAAACCTTAATTGATTTAAGGCCCAAAGCTTTGATAAAGAAATAACCTAGGGCGATTACTTCAGCATCTATCATCGGACTTTTTTCGCCAATAGCTTCAACACCCAATTGAGTAAATTGTCTTTGACGACCCTTTTGCGGTCTTTCGTGTCTAAACATCTCCTCGATATAAGCTAATTTGACGGGCAATTCATTAGCGTACATCTTATTTTGGATGAATGAGCGAATGATACCAGCTGTACCTTCTGGTCTTAAAGTGAGACTATCTCCACTGCTTGTCGTAAAGGTATACATCTCCTTAGTGACCATATCACTTGTATCATTGTCCTTTGCGAAGACTTTAGTATTTTCAAGTACTGGCGTCTTC
>CASEQH010000030.1 GCA_949290085.1 uncultured Bacillota bacterium
TTAGAAAATATCATATTATAAATCTAGTTAAAGCTCCTTTCTATATAGAATCTAAGCAATCTAATATTAAGAAAGGAGCTTTAATTTATCAATAATACCCACACTAAAGTACATAGAATATGTGAAATCCACTAAAGTCCATATTACCTATAAAAAACACCATTAGGTGTTTTTTTAGTGCAAGCGATGGTCTACTTCATAATCATCATCTAACTCAACAAAATCTTCCCTTTCAGCGATGTGATCGATATATTTCATCTCTTCTAGCGGTAAAGGTAAATCATCTTTCTTCAAGTAGTCGATATCGATAATCTGAGCTAGACGCAAAGAATCATCATAACCAAATGGTACAACGACAATATCGGTGATATTGACATTTTCATCTTCACATAAGTAATAATACTCCTGAGGAACATCCTTAACAGCCACATTTACGACCATATATTCATCATCAGCCTTTTTACGCTTGGTGAAACAATTCGGATCAAAGATATCGCCATCGCGATAAGTAGCCATATAATGATATATCTCAGCGATAAAGGCAGGCCAATTATCACTCAGACCCTGCTTGTCATAATATCCTTCGTAAACTTTTAATTTCTCTTTGATTGTTTTTATTTTTAGGATAAAATGATGAGCATCATCATTTACATAATCACTATCATCTTTAAAAACTAACTGTTTTACATCATCATAAATATTATCTAGCAAGATTCGTACAGAATATCCGTCAAAATGATGCATGTTTACTGTACCATCATTATGAGATATATAATATTCAAGATAATTTTTTGAATAATCAATATATAAGCTTTCGGTTGAATCGTCTTTGCCTCCAAGAATTAAAGATAAGTAGTCTATCTTATCTTCAATTTCATAGCCGTCAAATACTATTGCATCATAGTTTTCAATGAGTTCTTGAATATATTCTGTCAAATTTATACCGTCATATTCTATAGTTTCGCCATAACCACCTTGAATCGTTCTTAGCTCATCACGCTTATTAAAAAAACTGATTGACCAAAAACCAACGGTTTTATCGGCATTTGTCATCTTTATATTACTAAAACATTGATTTAATTTATTATAGATATCATCCATATCATTTTTAGATATAGTATTACTATATTCTTCATGTTCTTTTACATCAGATAATTTAACTTTGCCAGTTTTATATAAAGTTAATTTTTGATTTTCAAATTTATCTTCATAATCAATTTCTGTCTCAATCACAATTCTAGTAACATTATCGATATCAAATCTACTCAGCTCATGAATTTGATATAACATAAAACTCAAAATAATATTTAATTCCCTGTATTCTTCATGAGCCTCAAGTAAATCAAATCTATCTTCTACATCATAAATGTAATTTGCCTGTGTATATAAATAATTACCTAATGTTTCTATATCATAAATATTGCGATAACGAAGATATATATCTATCTCGTCATCATCATATACTGGTTCAATATCGACTTTTTTAAATCCCATTTTTTTACAGTCATTTAAAAAGGCTTTGGTTACTCTATCAATTCCGTCTCTTTTAGAGTATTTAGAAATAAATTCTTTATATTTATTCAATTCCATAAAAGCACCTCATGTAGATTATATCTCAAATTTAACCTAATATATCATTCAGTATATTATTATCTGATACAGCTAATGAAGATATATAGAGCTAAGTAATATGTATACTTATCATACGAATTAATACTATACGCAAAAACAAAACAATTTTGGTCTTGATTATATATTATCATCCGTGAAGTGAACTCCAAAGTTTAGACAATAAACAAAGGAGTTTCACTTCGATATGAGAAATAGTTATTTAGTTCTAAGTCTTTGCACCAATTTAACAATTTCGATAACGACAATAATCATTAACGCAAAACCCATAGCTACTAGATAATGGTAAGGATCAAGCGCTACTAACGAGAAGATATTAGATAAGAATGGTACATATAATATGAGCATCAATAAGACTACACCAATCACAAAGGACAATATCAAGAAGCGATTGTTGAGGACTTGTCTACTAAAGATACTTTTAGAACTTTTGATATTGAACGAGTGGAATAATTGAATCATAACTAAGGTTATAAAGGCCATAGTCATGCCAATTTCATGACTGTCCATATTACCTATCATATAAGAAGTTAATGTGAGGCAACCAATTAGTAGACCTTCTAAGGCGATCTTGATACCCATACCATGAGCAAAGAATGATTCATCTTTTGGTCGTGGTTTTTCATTCATCACATTATCATCGGTTTCTTCCATACCCAAAGCAAAGGCTGGTAGAGTGTCAGTGATAAGATTAATCCATAAAAGGTGGATAGGAAGTAGTGGCGTGCCTAGGCTATAGCCAAAGATACCAAATAAACTTGCAAAGAAAATGGTGCATACTTCACCAATATTAGATGACAAGAGGAAGTTGACATCTTTTTTAATATTGGCATAGATGCCACGACCCTGTCTTATCGCCTCAATAATAGTAGCAAAGTTATCATCGGTAAGTATCATATCAGCAGCATTCTTAGAGACATCCGTACCAGTAATGCCCATAGCACAACCGATATCAGCAGTTTTTAAAGCTGGTGAATCATTGACGCCATCACCAGTCATGGCAACTATCTCACCGCGTTTTTGGAAGGCTTTTACTATACGTACCTTATGTTCAGGTGCTACACGGGCATAGACGCGAATGTCTTCAACTGATTTTTCTAATTCTTCATCAGACATCTTATCCAATTCTTCACCAGTAATGGCTAATTGACCATCTCCTAAAATACCTAGGTCTCTAGCTATAGCCTTAGCAGTAATCAAGTGGTCACCAGTTATCATAACCGTCTTAACGCCAGCCTTTTTCGCATTGGCAATAGCGTCTTTAACTTCTAGACGTGGTGGGTCTATCATGCCGATTAAGCCAATAAATTCTAAATCATTTTCATAATCTTCACTTTTTTCTTTTGATATATCTGGATTTCTTCTAATTGCGACAGCCAAAACGCGAAGAGCCTTATCAGCCATCTTCTCATTTACTTCTATCGCTTCACTTACATCATTTTTACATCTAGAGAAGATAACATCTGGTGCACCCTTAGTAATTTGTAAAACTTCATTCTCCCACTTAGTGATGGTAGTCATCATCTTACGTTCTGAGTCAAAAGCAAATTCTTTTATACGAGGATGCTTATTATCTAAATCATCCTTATTTTCTCCAAGCAAGCTCAAGGCATAGACAACAGATGTTTCAGTCGGATCACCAATTGATTCTACCTTACCATCAAGAATCTTAATTGAACCATCACTACATAAAGTGAAGTATTCTAATAATTCTTTAGTCTTGGTCGTAGCATCTTGATTAAAAAGTGACTCCTTTTCACTTATAGTATAGATATTAGTAACTGTCATTCTATTTTGAGTCAAAGTACCAGTCTTATCCGAACAGATGACAGTACAAGAACCTAAAGTCTCGACTGATGGCAACTTTCTGACGATAGAATTATGTTTAACCATCTTTGTGACACCGATAGATAAGACAATAGTAACAACAGTAGCTAAACCTTCAGGAATAGCTGCTACAGCTAGAGCA
>CASEQH010000031.1 GCA_949290085.1 uncultured Bacillota bacterium
GTGGGTATCAGAACGAAGAAGTAAAAGACTTTAGAAAAGTTAGAGAGTGGGAATGCCCTAAGTGTCATACCAAACATGATAGAGATTACAATGCAAGTATCAATATCAAAAATGAGGGTATTCGATTAGCATTGGCATAACTTTTTGTACATAGAACCGTGGGACACACGGGGATAGCTTGCTTATGCTTACAGTGTTAGCTGTATCGAACAAGAAGCCCCCACTTCTGTCAGTGGCGGGAGTATGTCACGCTCTAAAGCGTCTAAATACTTTTAAGATATCCTTGCCCTTGACATGGAAAATCGATTGCGGCAAATAGAAGAAATAAGTAATTACCAGATATAGTGAGCCAGATATTAAGGCATATACTATCATGAGTAAAAGACATATTAGTTTACTATCATAATTAAATGGCACAAAGAAACTGATGATTAAACTAGGTATCATACATAGAAATGAACTGATGAAGATAAACAATAATTTCTTCAAACAATTCTTTAATTTAAAATTGTAATTTTTCTTAAGGAAGACAAAACCAAAGACAATTACAACTAAGCTACATAATACTGAGCTATATATCATACCCGCATATCCTGTCAAAGAGATAAATGGGAAGAAGCTAATAAATTTTATCGCAAAGCTGATACCCAAGATGCCAATAGCACTCTTACGATGACGCAAAGTAATCAAGATAGAGGAAAGGATAGGCGCTATAGTATCTGTGATTGTCTGTAAATTAGAAATCATAAATACTTCACTGCCCAAATCAAGATTGGCATTGCCATACATGATGAAATATATCGCCTTGGCAAATAAGATGAAGGCCATGACAACAGGAATGAGTAGATAAAAGACGGTGTTGAAGATATCAGATAGTTGTCTTTGTAAAAGGCGATAATCTTGTTTCTCCAAGGATTCAGTCAAATAAGGAACAAGCCCCGCACTGAAACCAAGAGTTAAAACTTGAGGTATAGCCGCAATCTTATTACAGTTTACTTGTAAGATACCAAGTACCAATAAGGCATCTTCATAAGCGATATTGGCAGTTGGTGCATAAGACATAAAGAAGTTAGAATTGACGATAGAACTCGAGGTGCCTAAAAAAGAAATAATTACATAAGGTATACCCAGAGAAATAAGTTCAATAAAAACTTCTTTTTGATTTTTACAACTAGTACTTTGACATTCAGCTAAAACGATTACCTGGCGACTTTGTTTTCTGGTCATCACCAACATATAAATTATCGTGATAATAGCTGCAACACTAGCCGACAGCATCGCCATATAAATAGCCCAAATGCCATCAAAAGACAAGATTTGAACAAATATATAACCTAATGCAATAATACCAAATACGCGAACGAATTGTTCGATAACTTGCGAACTTGCGTAGACATCCAAACGCTTTAAACCTTGATAATAGCCTCTAATTGATGAAAGTAAAGGCACAAAGATGATGGCGATAGTCAATATTCTAAAAAGATTATATAGGGCATTGACATCTTCGACACTGGCTTCAACACCCATGGTTGATGTAGCTAAAGGCCTAGCAATCAGCAAGAAGATAACGGCGATTATAAAGCTACTTGCCATAATAAAGGAGGTTCCAAGCTTCCTAACTAATAAGACAGTCTTATAATCATTTCGACTGTAATATTTTGCAACTAATGCCGCAATAGCGAAAGGAATACCAGCTCCACATATTTTCAATAATAAATCGTAATAACTATAGGCAATACTATAGAATGCCATATTAGTTTCACCAGCGAATTGATTGAGGGGAACCACATAAAAAAGCCCTAAGGCTTTTGATAAAAAGACGCCGAAAGAACCTGCTAAAGCTCCCATCAATAAGGATTGTTTTTTCTTTTCACTCATTTACTAAGTACCTGCATCATAAATCTATTTCGAAGAATTCGCGATATGTAGTATCACGATTTTTATTCTTCCATTGAACTAAGACATAGAGTGTCGGATTTTCAGTAGTAGTAAAACCACTGATTGATACTCCTTTGACATATCCCAAATTGATGTCGCTCTGATTAGGGATCATATGATATTCATTACTTTCAAATATGCCGATATTGGCTGTCATCGTATTTGAGTAATCTACTCCCTTTTCAATTGCGATAGCTTCAATATCATACATGGTAACTCTTGCATTGTCGATGAAGATATAGTAGCGATAACCACCATCTATCTCAGATATTTCTCCGCTTATATCAAAGTAATTTGAGCTCGTACTAAAATTGGAATAAGAATTAATGAGCTCTATCATGTCATAATAACGAATGACATCAGCATCATTAGCACTTGTTCCACTATTACTACTACAAGCCGAAAGAGAAAATATCAAAATCAGAACTAAAAATAATTTCTTCATAAATACTTAAACATTATACAAAAAATAAGCACTCTGCACAAATATAGAAAAGTTAATCTTTAAAACTTAAAGCGAAGTAGAATTTCTTTCCCTTCTTAATAATACTTAATTCTTTATTAAAGGCATCTTCTTTATTTAATTTAAATTCGATGTCTGTAACCTTTTCACCATTGACGCTAATAGAAGAACCGCTGATCAAGTCTCTAGCCTCTCTTTTAGACTTACAAGCGCCAACTTGAACTAGGGCATCAATTAAAGTTAGGCCACTTTCAATTTCAGTCTTCTCCAAATCGCTGACGCCTTGTTTAAGCTCTTCGTAAGTGAGGTCACGAATATCGCCTTTAAAGAAAGTCTCAGCAATTTTAACTGCACTTTCATAAGCTTTTTCACCATGAAGGAAAGTAATTACTTCTCTAGCTAGCGCCTTATGAGCTAATCTTAAATGTGGCTCATTATTATTAGAATATTCTAATTTTTCTATCTCTTCTTTAGATAAGAAAGTTAAGAATTTTAAGTAATCAATTACTTTATCATCTTCTGAATTGACAAAGAATTGATACATCTCATAAGCTGATGTCTTATTGATATCTAACCAGATAGCCTTACCGTTACTCTTGCCAAATTTGACACCATCACTCCTTGTCAAAAGAGGCATAGTAAAGGCATAAGCTTCTTTGTTTAATTTCTTTCTGATAAGTTCAATACCAGCTGTGATATTACCCCATTGGTCTTGTCCTGCCACCTGCATAACACAATTTCTTGTCTCATATAGATGTAAGAAATCTAGAGCTTGTAATAACATATATGAAAATTCGGTATATGTGATACCATCGTCTAAACGACGTTTGACAATATCTTTGTTGAGCATGTAGTTGATATTGAAATACTTACCATAATCTCTTAAAAAATCGATGGCATAAATATCTTTAATCCAATCATAGTTATTGACTACTTCAAAACCAAAGATATCTTCAGCCTGTTTTTTTAGACAAGCGAAATTATGAGCTACTTCTTCTTTAGAAATAATAGGTCTTTCACTATCTGGTTTTGGATCACCGATTAAAGCTGTCCCTCCTCCTACTAGCAAGATTGGATTATGACCAGCTTCCTTTAATCTTTTTGAAATTAAAAAAGATGAAAAGTGACCGATGTGTAAACTGTCTCCAGTAGGATCAGTACCAATATAAAATGTCATACCACCATTGTTTAACTTCTCTTCTAGTTCTGGCGATGAGATATCTTTAATCAATCCACGCCACTTCAATTCATCATATATTTTCATATTTCCTCCCATTAAAAAAGGCGCTACCAAGGGCGCAATTAGCGCGGTACCACCTTCATTTATTACTCTGACTCTTAACGCGAGCGACGTCTTATTTTTGAATAAGAAGCTCCAAGATGTATTCACTTATCTGCATAAATCA
This sequence comes from uncultured Bacillota bacterium, assembly GCA_949290085.1. Classification (GTDB taxonomy): domain Bacteria; phylum Bacillota_I; class Bacilli_A; order Erysipelotrichales; family Erysipelotrichaceae; genus CALUZH01. The sequence goes on from CASEQH010000031.1 coordinate 3,808, forward strand.
TTTTCACCAGCCATGATCTCTCTACCTAATTCAATAAGCTACTAGTTCTCTTCTTAGCATATCAATTCAATCATGTAAGTGCAAAAATGTCAATAAGTAGTCTCTCTAGCAGTAAAGAGATAGTTCAAACATTTCTCCTTATCTTCCACACCTTCACTCTGTAACATTTTAGTCATTAGACGCATACTTACAGCTCCTAAGTCATAAGATGGGATTGTAAAGGCCGAAATCTGTGGTCTTACCATTGAGTTATACTTGGTATCGATGACACAGACTAATTGCATATCCTCAGGAATCAAAATGCCATTCTCTCTAGCGGCATTGATAGTAGCCATAGCTTGTGAATCACGGTTGACAACTATCAATTGATGGCGGTGTTCAACGAAATATTTCTTTAAGAAGCGATATGAAGAACGCTCTTCCTTAGGTATGGAAATAAAACCATTAAATTCTTTACCCTTATCTTTGAAAGCACGAATAGCACCATTATGTAAGTCATTAGTACTATTCTCATTCTTTCTATCTTCCAAAATTGCAATATCTTCAATACCCTTATCTAGATATTCACTACATAACTCATAGATAGCTTTTTCAAAGTCGACATAAACTGAACATATACTTTGAGCTGACACTCTATTACCGATGACCACAATAGGAATATTATAATCATTTAGCATGGCCATCGACTCTTCAGTAATCTTATCCGTATAGATAATAGCTCCATCAACTCTTGATTTGATAACTACATCTACTATCATATCGACATCCGATATGCCTTCGGTAATGGTATGTAAGATAATATTATAGCCATAAATCTTAGCGACATCCAATAAGCCATTTATAATCATGCCTGTATAGGTAAAGCTAGCTTCAGGAATGACAAGACCAATGGTCGTAGTCTTTTGTAATGCTAAGCCTTGAGCGATAGCATTAGGCTTATAGCCAAGTTTTTTAATTGCCTCATCCACTCTTTGCTTAGTCTGTAATTTCACCACATCAGATCCATTAATAACGCGGGAAACAGTTGCCAGTGATACATTTGCTTCTTTTGCTACATCATATATGGTGACTCTTTTCATTAACTCTCTCCGTGCTTATCGTCACTACCTTCTTCTTCAGGTCTGAGCCACTTCTTAAGAGCATCCAAACCTTTTTCAGCTACATCGATAGTGATATCTTTAGCCCTTTCTATTTTTTCATTGACTTCTGGTTTACTCATAAAGTTATCAATGCCATCTTTGACATTAGTAATAGTCTTATTAGTAAAATCACCTACCGAATTTACAACGTTCATAATGTCTTTATTTTCTTTAATCGCATCGATGCCATCATTGATTTTAGCACTTAATTTATCACTAGATTCTTTCACGAATTGTCCAGCGTCTTGTACAGTCTTTTGTACTTTAGGATCATTTTTAATCTCGTCAATCTTCTGTAATGTTGTATCAGCGATTTCTTTAGACTTAGTTGATACAAAATCTACTGCATTTTTAAGTTGCTCAGAATCTTTGACATCTTTAGCAACCTTAACTAATTTATCAGCAGCTTTAGACATTACATCAACTGCTTTAGAAGCGATTTCTTTAGCTTGTTTCTTTAAGTCTTTATCTTCGATTTCATCAGCTTTAGCCGTGATTTCATCAATTTTTCTCTTCATCTCTTCAACAGTTACTTCCACTGATTTTTCGATATCTTTGTTGTCATTATTCATATTATTTTCCTCCTATAATATCTTCTGGGCTAGGTTCTTTCGGCTCTTTCTTAGTCTTTGATACCAAGGTATCTGCCACATCCTTAACCTTACTTTTGATATTTTCAGCATTTTTGCTTAAATATTCTTTAGTTTCTACAACAGCCTTTACTGTTGCGTCATGAGCTTTATCGACAGTATGTGATACCTTCACTACTGTATCGAGTGGTGCCTGTACTTTCGTAAGACTCTGATCAACTAAATCGATTGTGTTATCAGTTCTCTTGACTGTCGATTCCACCGTCTTTACTAGATTAATTAATTTTGCTAATAGAACGATTAGTATAATCAATACTGTAAGACCTAAAATAGGAATCAATTGTTTAGACAAATCGCTAGCTGTAACAATAAATGCGTCCATACATAATCACCTCTTCTAATATTATAATGTAATATGAAAAATTTTTCAAACGATATGATACCGCTTAAATGCTTTTTTGCCAATAAAAAAATCTCTACATGATGTAGAGATTAATTTAATGAATTATTCAGCAGCTACCTTGATTCCAGGACCCATTGTGCTTGATAATGTGATTCCTTGGATGTAGACACCTTTAACTGCAGCAGGACGAGCCTTAGCAATTGCACCATATAAAGCATCATAGTTTTCTTTTAATGCTTCTTCAGTGAATGAAGACTTACCAATCATGCAATTGATATTACCTTCTTTATCTACACGATATTCAATCTTACCTTTTTTGATTTCTTCAATAGCGTTAGCTACATTCATTGTAACAGTACCTGTCTTAGGGTTAGGCATTAATCCCTTAGGACCTAAAATCTTACCCAATTTACCTAATTCACCCATCATGTCAGGTGTAGCTACGATGACATCAAATTCGAACCAACCCTTTTTGATATCTTCAAGGATTTCTTTTCCACCGACGAAATCAGCACCAGCCTTTTTTGCTTCTTCTTCTTTTGCGCCTTGAGTTACAACTAAAACCTTTTGGCTGCGTCCAGTACCATTAGGTAAAACCATAGCACCACGAATCTGTTGGTCAGCATGACGAGGGTCAACATTTAATTTGAATGATACATTAATAGTAGTATCAAATTTTTCGAATGCAATCTTCTTAACTAGAGCTACAGCTTCACTAGCTGAGTATAATTTGCCCTTTTCAATAAGTTTAGAAGAGTTAATATAATTCTTTCCGTGTTTTGGCATAATTACTCTCCTTCCACCTTGATGCCCATGTTTCTAGCTGTTCCTTCAACAATGCGCATAGCAGCTTCTACATCGTTAGCATTTAAATCTGGCATCTTGTATTCAGCGATTTCTCTCAATTGAGTCTTAGTAATAGTACCAGCGACAGTAGTCTTTGGATTACCAGCACCCTTAGAAACTTTTGCAGCTTTCTTTAATAAGCTTGGAACAGGAGATGTCTTTAATACGAAGTCAAATGACTTGTCTTCATAAGCAGTGATGATTACTGGAACGATATCACCCTTACGATCTTTTGTTGCATCATTGAATGCCGTACAGAATTGAGGCATGTTGATACCTGCTGATGCAAGTGCAGGTCCCGGTCTAGCACCACCGGCTTCAAATTGAAGTTTGCAGACTTTTGCAACTTTCTTTGCCATAATTTTTCCTCCTTTATGGTCGTGGTCTTATTGGAGTAGTTGCACTCCTTCCACGTGCTTAAATATTATATACGATAATAGCCTTATATGCAATAAATAATCGCTATTATCCAAAAGAAAGTGAGTCGTTTGACCCACTTAAATAACCTTTTCTAAATCGATATAGTTAATATCTGTCGGTGTCTCTCTACCAAATAAGATAATTAATACAGTGGCAACCTGAGTTTGATCGTTCATTGAATCGACGATACCTTCCATTCCAGAGAATGGTCCAGATAATATTTTTACTGTATCGCCAACCTTGAATTGAACTTCGACATTCTTGTCAGATTTGCCAATACGACGCAAGACATTCTCGATTTCGCTTTTAGCTACTGGGAATGGTTTTGCTCCACCACCTGATGAACCGATAAATCCAGTAACACCTGGAGTATTACGAACGACATACCAAGCTTCATCAGTCATAATCATCTCTACAAAGACATAGCCGGGGAAGATATTCTTAACTACTTCCTTACTTTTTTTGTTCTTAACTTCAATCTGAGTCTCTTCAGCTACGACAATTTGAAATAGATTGTCGGCAATACCCATTGTCTCAAGTCTTTTCTCTAGATAATCTTTTACGCGATTTTCATGGCCAGCATAGGTATTGACCACATACCATTCTTTTTTCTCTTCTGCCATATTATCCAATAACCCCCAATAATCTCAGGAATAATGTAATGACAAATTCACAAGCGATAAAGAATATACCAAAGAATAAAGTAAAGATGATAACTTGCACAGAATTGGTTAGTAAGTCACCCTTTTGTGGCCACCTAATCTTTTTAATTTCCTTTGTGATTCCATTTAAACTAAACCAGCTCATAGTTTTCCTCCTATTTTGTCTCTTTATGTAAAGTGTGCTTATTGCAACGTTTGCAGAACTTCATCAGTTCTAAACGCTCATTAGCATTTTTCTTATTCTTATGAGTAGAGTAATTGCGGGATAAACATTCAGTACATGTAAGTATAACGCGATCTTTATTTGCCACAGTTTCCCTCCTAAATAAAAAAGTTATTAAAACTCGTCTAATAACAAATACATAATACCTAATCCTTCGACAATAGTCAAGGATAATCAAAAAATAGACAGCTGAGCTGTCTATTGATTGATTATCTCTGTTAGCATAGGTATCAGTTGTTGTTTACGCGAGATGATATTGTGGTCAAAACCAGAATGTTCATCAAAGATAGACTCGATGACATCCTTCATGATGTATGACTTTGGACCATAGTATACAAACATAGTACCTTCACCCATGACATGAGTGAACATCATAATCATCAAATCATAGCCATTAGCTACCTGTTCTTCATCCATAGTCTTTTGAATCTCTTTTAGACGTAGTTGTATATCATCGATATTGCGATAATTAGTCTGGCCTACAGCTATTCTTGTCTTACCAAATTCATAACGTTTCAAGTCTTTAGATATTAGTTCTCTCACATCAGCATCTTTAAGATTGACAGATGAATCTAATAATTCTTTCGCATAAGTATCTAAGTCTACTTCAGCTATCTTAGCTAACTGTTTGGCCGCTTCGATGTCTTCGCTTCTAGTAGTCTCAGACTTAAAATTCAAAGTGTCTGAAATAATAGCCGAAAGCATCATACCGGCTATACTCTTACATGGCAATAAACCATTTTCCTTATACATTTGAAAGATGATGGTGCAAGTACAACCGCAACATTGATTGCGATAGTAAATAGGTTTATTAGTTTCGATATTCCCAATGTGGTGATGGTCGATGATTTCTACTATCTCTGCTGAATCGATATTATCAATACTTTGAGCTTTCGAGGAGTGATCGACAAGAATGAGCTTCTTGCGTGGATATTTAAATAGATGATAGCGTGATACTGCCCCAAGTATTTTCTTGCCGTCTAAAACAGGATAACTTCTAAATCTCGTATTCACTATCGATTTAGCGACATCATCGACATATTCATCCTTTTGATAAGTCTTGATATTAGTAGTCATGATGGAAGAGACAGGAATGGCTTCATAAATATTCATGGCGATATCCATGATTGAAGAATTAGTCTTGATGATAGATACATCATGACATATAGCTTCATCGATCAATTCTCTGGATAATTCATCACCATGGGCAAATATTAGACAAGCTGCCTTATTAGCGATAGCTTTATAAGCTAGTTCTTCATTGACAGGTAAAATGAATACACTATGAGAAACAACATCAAGATAGTCAAAAGTCGATATGCTAGCTACATTGACTATACCATTAGAGCTAAAATTCTCACTCTTATATACTAATTCACCATTTAAGTCATGACTAATCAATTCTAGATTAGTATTTTGAAATAAATGATCTCTTTTCTCTTTAGGCATTAGTCTAAGACTAGATAAGTCGCTGACTGAAGTAATACCTACTAATTCTTCATTATCATCGACGACAAATAGCGTCTTATTGTTTGTTTGAATGACTTTCTTTAAAGCGTCATTACATGATTTTTTATAATGAATGAGTACTGGTTCATCCATCTTTATCTCCCCTAGAGTTTTTCTAGCGTCCTTGATTACATTAGGGGCATCAATATTAAAATAACGGGTTGCAAACTTGGTCTCTTCATTTAGAGTGCCTAATCTGCCAGCTATTGCATTAAATCCCAACTTCCTTTTGAGTTCTGCATAAGCTAGAGAACTAGCTATACTGTCAGTATCAGGATTTTTATGGCCAATAACGGTGATACATTCTTCCACTGTAAAAAATCTCCTTTTATTAAATATATCATGAATTAATTTTTTCGACTATGTGGATGAGCCTTAATGACCGCATTTTTTAATCTATCATAGGTTAAATGAGTATAGATTTGCGTCGTCGATAAATTGGCGTGACCTAAAAGTTCTTGAACGACACGTAAGTCAGCACCATTATCTAATAGATGGGTGGCAAAAGAATGCCTCAACATATGGGGATGAATATTTACCTTAATAGGTAGACGATTTTGTACATCCTGTAACATGAGTTGTACAGAGCGTGAGGACATTTTACTACCACGTGTAGAGACAAAAAGATATGGGGAATCTTGACTAGCATAGATATCACGATATTCGAGTAAATATTTATCGATTAATTCTAAAAGACGAGGATAAAATGGAATGATGCGTTCTTTGCTACCTTTACCCATAACTCTAATTATTAGATTATTATTATCAATATCAGTCAATTTGATATTTAGGCATTCCGAAATTCTGAGTCCGCAAGCATATATAGTCTCTACTATCGTTCTATTTCTAAGTTCAATTGGTGAAGCGAGATCAAAAGAAGATAAGAGACTTTCCATCTCATCAAAAGTCAAAACGTCAGGCAAGTGCTTTTTAACCTTAATATTCTGCAAGGATAAAAAGGGATTGTCATCAACTATCTCCTGAAGATTTAAATAGCGATAAAAAGACTTTAATGCCGACACATTTCTGGCGAAAGTTGCATTAGAAATCTTCTTTTTGGTAATCTTGCCACTGCGCAGAGCTTCAACATATTGATAGACGATATCTTTATCGATATTTAAATCTTCAATGCCCTTGTCTTTCAAGAAAGTTAAAAAACGAGCGATGTCACGATAATAGGCGTCACTTGTGCATTTAGAATTGGTATGGGTGACAGATAGATATTTGATAAATTCATCTAATTCTTGATACAAGTTAAATACTCCTTATAAGCATTTATTTCTCGAGTGGAAGCATTTATGAATACTTCTTTTTTATTTTGTTTATTATAGCTATCTTGACATTCAAAAATACCAAAATTAGCATTCATTGGTACTAGTTTTTCAATTGATGGATTAGATATATATAAAGCCATAGCTCCCATCATCGTCGAAGCACTAAGATTTTTAACTTCTTTATCATTTAAATATTGATACATCGCTAATGCGCTATATAAGCCACTAGCTGCACTTTCGACATAGCCTTCTACGCCACTGATTTGTCCAGCGAAGAAGATGTTTGGATATTTAATTGACTGATAATGCTCATTTAAGACCTTAGGAGAGTTGATATAAGTATTTCTATGCATGACACCATATCGAACAATATTAACATTTCTTAAGGCTGGAATGAGGCTTAAAACTCTTTTTTGTTCACTGAAGGTCAAATGAGTTTGAAAGCCCACGATATTGTATAGAGTATCGATGGCATTATCTTTTCTAAGTTGAACTACGGCATAGGGCATAGTGCCATTATATCTTAAACCAACAGGTTTCATCGGACCGAATAATAGGGTCTTAATTCCCCTTTTAGCCATGACTTCAAAAGGCATACAACCTTCAAAATATATCTCCTTGTCCATTTCTTTGACATCAATAGTCTTGGCATTAATAACTTCCTTATAGAAGATATTAAATTCTTCTTTAGTCAATGGGCAATTGATATAATCGCCCTTAGCATCATCTTCCCATCTTGACTTATAGTAAGCATGATTAAAATCAATACTGCTTTTTTCTACTATTGGCGAAACAGCGTCATAGAAGTAGAGATAATCTTTATCACATAGCTTTAAGATAGCCTTGGACAAGTCACCTTCACAAAGGGGACCGGCCGCAATGATGGTCGGTATATCATAATCGATATCAGTTACTTCCTCATCTATCACCTTGATATTGGGATGATTTCTTATCGTTTCCGTAATATATTTTGAAAAGGCTAAGCGATCGACTGCCAAAGAAGAACCAGCTTCAACTCTAGTACTATCAGCCGCTTTCATGATTAAAGAATCAAAGATACGCATCTCATTTTTTAATAGACCTACCGCATTTTCAATATTGTCACTTCGCAAGGAATTAGAACAGATCAGTTCACCTAAAAGGTCAGTCTTAAAAGCTGCATGGCGCTTAACTTTCTTGCATTCATAAAGTTCAACTTCTATTCCTCGATTAGCTAATTGATAGCTGGCTTCACAACCAGCTAGTCCTCCACCTACTACTCTGACTTTCATTTACTCTTCTTTTTACTACCTTTTTTTCTAATGAACTTAGGCTTTTCTTCGCCTTCGATATTTTCGATATGTTTACATTTTGGATAGTTGCTGCAACCCAAGAAAAAGTTGCCATAGCGACTTTTACGCTTCAATAATTCTCCACCACAATCTGGACATACTTTTCCTGTATGTTCTGGTTCAAACTTATCTTCTGATTTAATGCTCTTAGTATAATGACACTTTGGATAGTTTATACAAGAGATAAACTTACCATATCTAGATTGACGATAAACTAATTCACCACCACATTCAGGACATAATTCACCTGTCTTTTCGGCTTCCTTTTTTTCCATATTGGCATAGGCATAATCAACTAGAGGAATAAAGCGATCATAAAAATCTCTTAAGGCCCCTACATAATCTATCTGTTCCAAAGCTATCTCATCCAGTTCTTTTTCCATCTCAGCTGTATATTTGATATTGATGACCGAAGAAAAGTATTCTCTTAACATCTCATCGGTCAAGATACCCTGTTCGGTAGGATAAAAGTACTTAGTCTTAGAATTTTCACTGGCCTTTTTATGTTCAACATAGGCTCTTTTGATTATCGTATCGATAACAGTAGCATAAGTTGATGGTCGGCCAACACCCTCTTCTTCTAAGGCCTTGATAAGTTTAGCTTCGGTATAACGGCTAGGAGCTTCCGTAAAATGCTGTTCATGCTCAATAGATTTATATGTGAGTTCTTCATTGAGCTCTAGTTCTGGCAAGTTTACATCTTTAGAACTATCATAGTCTTTATATACCTTTAAAAAGCCATCAAAGGTCATGACACTTCCGTTAGCTGTAAATAATAAGTCATCATTCTTGAGACTATAAGTCACTGTATCACTCTCTACTGGAGCCATTAGTGATGCCACTGTTCTGGCATAAATCAATTTATATAATTTATATTGGTCATTAGTTAAATATGGTTTAACCTTGGCAGGTGTATTTTCAATATTAGTAGGTCTGATGGCTTCGTGAGCATCTTGTGAACCAGCATCATTTTTAACTCGATATGAACCGACATATCTTTTGCCATATTCATTTTCTATCATCTGTAAGGTATTTCTTACAAAGTCGTCTGATAGACGCGTCGAGTCCGTACGCATGTAAGAGATAAGACCCTGCGTCTCATCACCTAAATCAATACCTTCATAAAGAACTTGAGCTATCATCATAGTCTTTTTGGCTGAAAAGCCTAGTTTAGATGAAGCTTCTTGCTGAAGAGTCGAAGTGATAAAAGGAAGTCTAGAGAAGCGCTTTTTAACTTGTCTATCGATATTTTCAACGATGAAAGGATTATGAATTATGGCAAGAATATCATTTGCTTCGGTTTCGTTATTGATGATGGCCTTTTCACCATTGATTTTAGCTAAACTAGCCTTAAATTCTTCATTATCATGTTCAAAAATGGCATCTATTGTCCAATACTCCTTAGGTACAAAAGCTTGTATCTCTTTTTCCCTATCGCATATCAGACGCATAGCAATCGATTGTACACGACCTGCACTCTTAGATTTAATCTTATTCTGTAATAGTTTGGATAATTTAAAACCGATGATACGATCTAAGATACGACGAGTTTCTTGTGAATGAACTAGGCCCATATTGATAGGACGAGGATTCTTTAAAGCTTCAAGGACTGCTTTTTTAGTAATCTCATGGAATTCAATGCGATTAGCATCATTGATATCTAAGCCCAATACCTGTGATAAATGCCAAGAAATAGCTTCTCCTTCACGATCCGGGTCGGTAGCTAGATAAATATTAGATGCATCCTTTGCATTCTTCTTTAAATCAGATACTAATTGTTTTTTATCTTTTAAGATAGCATAGTCAGGCTTAAAATTATTTTCTATATCGACACCAAGTCCACCCTTAGCCGTAGTCAAATCGCGGATATGACCAAGCGAAGATACAACTTTATAATCTTTTCCTAAATATTTTTCTATCGTTTTCGATTTTGATGGCGACTCTACAATAACTAAATTCTTCATATATTCTTCCTTTATTTTCTATATAAGCACTATAGCTTATTTAATTTCATTATTCAATTACAAAACAATCATTTGTGCTCCCTCTTGAATGAGCATATTACAAGCTTCTCCCTCTAAATCAAAGATGCGATAAGGTAAGGCATAGACATCTCTATTTAGGTCTATGGCATGTTTGACCGTGGTCATCGTACCACTTTTGACGCTCGCCTGCATGACATATAATTCCCTTCCTAAGGCAGCTATCATGCGATTGCGTATAGGAAAGTGATGTTTTAAAGGTGGGGTTAAACCAGGATATTCAGATAGTATCAAATGTTTCTTTGAACATTCCTCAATTAGTTTTTCATTTTGTCTTGGATAACAATAATCAATACCAGAACCCAAGATGCCAATAGTCCTTTTGGCATGAAAATGAGCGATGGCATCAATACCTAAGGCTAAGCCAGAAATAATAACTAAGTTTTGTTCATTTAATTTTGCAGTTAATTTGATGGTTGCTTCTTTAGCATAATCTGAGGCGATTCTTGATCCGACAATAGCCACTTTATCCTCTTTTAATAATGACAAATCCCCCTTGTAGTAGATGACCAAAGGAGGATAGTGGAGCAATGAGAGTTCTTTTGGATATTCAGCATCTAAGATGGTTAGACAATTATGGATACCAAGGCTTTTATAGTCTTCATCATCTCTAATAGCTTTAATTATCCTAGCGTACTCTCCCTTATATTTATAACTATAATATATGATTTGTTCACGCATTAATGGATATTTCATCACTATATCATTGTAAGTGATAATCCGAAATCCTATAAATTAATGAATTTTTTGCAAGGATTATAAGATAAGCGATAAATATCTAATAAACCATATTCTTCTAATAGTTCAAGATGTCTTTTAGTAGGATAGCCCTTGTGTTTATTAAACTCATATTGAGGATAGAGAATATGATAACCTTCCATGATACTATCGCGTAAAACCTTAGCTAGAATACTAGCGGCCGCAATAGAAATGCTCAAAGCGTCACCCTTGATGATGGGATGAGTTTCCTTATTAACTTCTATAGGCATGGCATCAGTCAAAATGATATCAGCTTCAAAAGACTCTGCTAATTCCCTCATCGCTTTTTTAGTAGCTTGATAGATATTTAGTTTATCTATCTCCTTAGGTGATACTATTTTAAACTCATAATGAATGGCATTATCGATTATCTCTTTAAAAAGACGTTTACGCTTAGAAGCTGATAATTTCTTAGAATCATTAATCTCTTCATTTGCATAATAAGGCTTAAGAACACAAGAAGCGACAACTAAAGGACCGCATAAAGGCCCTCTTCCTGCCTCATCGATACCCATAACGAGCTTAGGCCAAGACTTATTTTCAAATTCATTCAACATAGTCCCAAGTAATCTTCCCTATATTATTGTTGCGCACATCTGCTAAAAACATATCATAAGTTTTATCATAATCTATCTCGCCACCACTTTTTAACCACTTTTTAGACAAAGCTATCTCATCTATGAGTTTGATGACTCTTTTATCCTCTATCTTGATGTCATAACGTTTTTCTAACAATTCAGGATAGTAGTTTTTTAAATAATCTAAGCCAAAGATAGTAATAGCTTCTTTATCGAGTATGCGATCGCTGATGGATGCTAAAAGAGCCAAACGATATGCGACATCTTGATCTTCAAACTTAGGCCATAATACACCCGGAGTATCTAATAATTCTAAGTCCTCATGAATTCTTATCCATTGCAAACTCTTGGTGACTCCAGGTCTATTTTCTACCTTGGCTGTCTTCTTTTTCGTGATGGCATTGATGAGAGTTGACTTACCGACATTAGGTATGCCACAGACTAGGGCTCTAAGCATCTTCTTACGAATACCTCTAGCCTTAGCTCTTTCTATTTTGGCCTTTAAAATTTCTTTAACCTCATTGACGATTTGATTGCTGGCATTCTTATCAAAACTATTGATGGCAATAGTCTTAGTCTCTTCATTTAAGACTCTTAGCCACTTATCCGTCATCGTCTCATCACTCAAGTCTTTCTTAGTTAAGACAATGAGGCGAGGTTTCCCCTGTCCCAAACTTTTCAGTAGAGGATTAGCACTAGAAAAAGGCATGCGCGCATCACGCAATTCAATAATGATATCGACAAGTTTGAGCTGTTCCTGCATCTGGCGTTTAGCCTTTTCCATATGACCTGGATACCAGTTAATATTCACTGTTTGTTTCTGCATCTCTTTTTCCATGCTTTCACCTCTTTTCCTATTTCAATATTTTATTTCATACCAAAATGGCTAAATGGCCATATGACAAATACATGACTAGAAACAAAGTCATCAAGACTAAATGTTCCATAGTAGCGAGAATCCTTAGACACTTCTCTATTATCACCTAAGACAAAATATTCATCATCTTTTAAAGTATAAGTAAAATCAGGGGTCAATGTATTCTCATCCAAGAATTCTTCTTCTACCGCCTCACCATTGACATAGAGAACATTATCATAGTATTCTATCGTCTCATTAGGCAAACCGATAACCCTTTTTACTAAACGATTTTGACTCTTCTCACTATCTATTACGACAATATCAAAACGATTGATGCCCATATTCTTGCTGATGACAAAGCTAAAACCAAAGTCGCCATCATTGAGATTCGGCTCCATCGAAGTGCCCTCTACTTTGACTGATATGAAGACAAATTGCATTATAATGAATACAATAATCGCACTTATGATGATAGTCTCTAATACATCAATCACAATACTTTTGATGTCATTTTTCATAATTTCTCCTTATAATAAAAGCCGCTTTCACGGCTTTTAACATTATTTACGAATTTCTTTAATACGAGCTGCCTTACCAGAAAGACCTCTTAAGTAATATAGTCTAGCTCTGCGTACTTTACCATGTCTTAAGATAGTAACTGAATCGATAATTGGTGAGTTAACTGGGAATGTTCTCTCTACGCCAATACCATTAGAAATCTTACGAACAGTAAATGTTTGGCCGATTCCAGAGCCTTGAACTCGAATAACTAAGCCTTCGAATGCCTGTATACGTGACTTGTCACCTTCTTTAATTCTAACATCGACACGAACAGTGCAACCAGGGCGAATGTCTGGCATGTCATTGCGCAACTGTGATTTAGTAATTTCTTTAACTAAATTTAAATTCATCTTTCTATTCTCCTTTAACAATTATATTAATCAATCTTCATAAGCACGAAGCAAAGCGGAACATTGATGCACAAGTGCTTTAAAATATTATCATATCTTCTCATAAAATGCAAATTAAATAAAACCGTACTTCTTAAAGAAATAATATATACCTTCTTCAGCCACATCATCTGTTTCATATTGAGCATACTTCTTCACATGGTCATTGGCATTACCCATAGCCACCCCAATGCTTTCTTTAAACATAGGAATATCATTTTCTTCATCGCCAAAAGAAATGATATCGTTCTTATTTAGTTTTAGTTTCTCTTTTAAGATACTACAAGCCTTACCCTTGCTGATATCTTTAGGAACTATTTCTAAAAGATGAGTATTAGAAAAGAATAAATCATACTTGTCACTATTAATCGTCTTAATCTTTTCTTGGATAGATAAATAACCATCTTTATCTATCATGCCCAGTAGTTTTGGAGCGGTCATATCAAGAGTACTAAAATCAACTATTTCAACATCTAATTGGCGTGATTTCTTATATCTTTCAATAAAATCTTTGTCAATTAACTTATTCATATAGACAAGTTTTGGTGTCAAGATAGATATAGCTATAGGCTCATCGATAAAAGTCTCTGAGACCTCCTTGATAATATCTTTATCAAGATAGGATATGAGCTCATATTCATCTTTTTTTACATCGATAAATTCAGCACCATTACAACCAAAGATATAATCGAATAATCCAGTAATATCATAAAGATCTAATACTTTTAAAGTTAAAAAGTGTGGGCGGCCACTATTGACGCATAACTTATAGCCTTTTTCTTTTAATATAGTCAAAGTTTCTATCACCAAGTTGTCGACAAAACAACCATTTTGAATAATTGTGCCATCTAGGTCAAACATTAATACTTTAGCTTCTTTCAAATTCATCGACTATCTCCTTTATTATCGCTTTTTCTTCTTTAGTAAACTTTCTATTTTTTAGTAAGTCTTTGCGATAGATAAATGTCTCAAGTAGGGACATCTTTAAACGATAGCGACGTATCTTTTCATGGTGTCCTGACAAGAGTATATCTGGAACCTTATGACTCATAAAGTCATAGGGCCTAGTATATTGTGGATATTCTAATAGACCATCGGTATAGCTTTCATCTTCTAGACTATCTTTAGATATGGCATTGTCTAATAATCTGATGATACTATCCATGACGACCATCGAAGGAAGTTCACCTCCGGTCAAGACATAATCGCCAATAGATATCTTTTCATCTGCCAACATCTCCACTCTAGCATCAACACCTTCATAATGACCGCAGATGATGATGATATGTTCCTTCTTTGCTAATTCGACGGCCTTTTCTTGCGTAAAAGGATTAGCCTTAGGTGATGTAAGCAGAATGTGGGCATTGGGATCATAATTAGCTTTAAGCGCCTCATAGATAGGTTTAACGCTCATTAGCATGCCTGCCCCGCCACCATAAGGAGTATCATCGACATGGCCATAGGCATCAAGGGGATAATCGCGAATATTGACAAGCTTTACTTCGACTATCCCTTTTTTAATCGCCTTAGCGATGATAGAAGTATTTAAAAAACCATCATACATGTCTTTAAATAATGTAAGTATCGTAAATTTCATAAAAGTCCCTCGATATGATTGATATCTATCCTCTTATCCTCTAAATCAACTTTACTTATAAAATTATCGATAAAAGGCACTAATGAACTTGAACCATCTTCTTTAATAACTCGTAAATAATTATATTTGGGTCCTTCTTCAACTTTTAATACCTTTCCTACTTTAATATCTTTCACAAAAACATCTAAATCACATAGATCACTAAAGTAGTACTCGCCCTTTTTTAGCGGCTTGATATCAGCCTTATTCTTATAGATATCTAAGTTTTTTAAATCTTCGATTAAATTTATATCTTCATAATCTTTTAAAGTCAATAATAGTTGTCCCTTATGCATGCGATATTTAGCGACTTGATAAGGTATATAATTATTGTCTTTTAATATATAGACAAAAGAATCGCGCATAAAGCGTTCTTTGATAAAGTCAGTATAAACATCTATTTTCATTTCGCCTTTTAGACCAAAAGGTTTAATTATCTTCCCAATCTTAATAAATTCCATCTTAAAAACCTATGCTAAGTAGAATAAAGAGAATGAAAAAATCATTCTCTTTATAAAGCTTCAAATTTTATTACAATCTTTTTATTTTCAATCTTGGCAGCCACTTGTAACATCTGTCTAATTGAATTAGCCATCATGCCTTGACGGCCAATAAGTCTAGCGATGTCTTCACTTGGCGCATAAACGTAGAGTATTACCTCATTTTCTTGTAAACTTTGCATTTGTTTAACCATGACGCCATCTGGATCATTACAAATGGGTTTTACAAGGTCTAATAATACTTTTTCAATATCGACCATTATTTAGCCTTTTTAGCGTCTTGGCATTTTTTGATGATTCCTTCTTTAGAAAGAATAGAACGTACAGTATCAGTAGCTACAGCACCATTATTTAACCATTTAATAGCTTTTTCTTCATCGATAGTAATAATAGCTGGTTCTTTAGTAGGATTGTAAGTACCGATTACTTCGATAAATCTACCATCACGTGGTGAACGTGAATCAGCAGCAACTATACGATAAAATGGAGCTTTCTTGGCACCCATACGATTTAATCTTAATTTAACCATATTTAATTCCTCCTCAAATTCCTTACTAATACTAATAAAAAGAAGAAGTTGTGTCAAGTAAAAATACTTAACTTATATAATTTTTAATCAATTGATAAGTATTTGTCACTGCCTTGATATGTGATCTTTCCATGCCATGTGAAGCGCTGACACCAGGACCAATCAAAGCGCCGCGTATATCACTACCTCCTCTTAGAGCACTAGAGACATCTGAACCATAATAAGGATAGATATCAATGGCAAAACTTAAATTATTTTCTTTAGCTACATCAATTAAATCATTAGTCAATTGATAGTCATATGGGCCGCTAGAATCCTTAGCACAGATAGATACATCATATTCTGTACAATTTAAATCTAAACCTATACAACCCATATCAACCGCAATTAATGATGAAATATCCTTTGGTATCCAACTACAGCCGTGGCCTACTTCTTCATATGTCGATATTAAAAAATAGATTTTCTTATTAATCTTTATATCGCCTCTAGATATGGCGTGCAAGATCTCAAGTAATATAGCTACAGATAACTTATCATCCAAAAATCTACTCTTGATAAAGCCACTTTCGGTGATGACGGTCTTAGGATCATAGGCAATAAAATCGCCTGAATTAATACCTAACTTTAAGACATCTTCCTTATTTTTAACCTCTTCATCTAGACGGATAGACATATTTTCATCATTGCGTTCTAGTTTGTCTGCATCTTTATAGACATGCGCCGCTGGTGAATTAGCGATAATAGTGCCAGTATACACTCTATTATCACGGGTATAGACCTTACAATATTCACCATCTAGGGTCGGCAAAAGAGGTCCTCCAACCTTAGTGATGGCTAGGCTACCATCACTTTTAATTGAGCGTACCATCAAGCCTAGCGTATCGACATGACTACAAAAACCAATAGCCTTTTTTCCTTCGCCAACTTCAATAATTAGATTTCCTTTATTGCTGAGAGAAGTTTTAAAACCTAAGTCTTCAACTTCTTTTTTCACTTCAGTAATAATCTTAGATGTAAAGCCACTTGGCGAATCGATAGCCATCAATTTCTTCAGGTGTTCAATAATATTCTTTTCTATCTCGCTCATAGTTTAAATAAACCTTTCATCATCGAAAACTGTTTCATCATCTTCTTCATTCTATCGTATTGATTCATCAATTTATTGACATCATTTACTGTCGTACCACTTCCAGCAGCAATTCTTCTTTTATGAGAAGAACGAATGATAGAAGGATCTTCTCTTTCTAATGGTGTCATTGATTGAATGATGGCCTTTGTCTTTTTAAGAGCAGCATCGGCATCGACATCTTCTAATTGCTTAGAGATATCATTCATACCTGGAAGCATCTTTACTACGCTAGCTAAAGGTCCCATCTTTTGTGATTGCTCAATTTGAGTCAACAAGTCATCCATAGTAAACTTGCCTTCCATCATTCTGCGAGCACTCTTTTCTGCTAGTTCAGTGTCCATCTTCTCCTGAGCTTTTTCAACTAATGATACTACATCGCCCATACCCAGTATTCTTTGGGCTAGTCTTTCAGGATAGAATACTTCTAAGTCTTCAATCTTTTCACCAACACCAGTATATTTAATCGGTACTCCTGTGATAGCTTTAACCGACAAGACGCCACCGCCCTTAGAATCACCATCAAACTTAGTGACAATCAAACCTGTGACATCTAGTTGTTCATGGAATGACTTAGCAACATTGGCAATGTCTTGACCAGTGAGGGCATCGACAGTCAATAAGATTTCATCAGGTTTTACTAAATTTTTAATATTTACTAGCTCTTGCATCAAGACTTCATCAATCTGTAGACGACCAGCTGTATCGATTAAAACCGTATCATATGCCTTAGATTTCGCATAGTTCATACCATCTTCAACTGTCTTTAAGACTGGTGTATCGATACCTTCGGAGAAAACTTCCACATCGATGCTTTGACCGAGAGTCTTTAATTGATCTATGGCCGCAAGACGAATAATGTCACCAGCGATAATCATCGGCTTACGTCCTTGTTTCTTCATTAAGTTTGCAATCTTAGCGACATGAGTAGTCTTACCAGTACCCTGCAAACCGACAACCATTATGGTTGTGATGCCATGTTCTTTATAATTTATTCCTTCTTGATTGCCACCTAATAAGTCGATGATTTCATCATTGACTATCTTGATTAATAGTTCACTAGGATTGATTGAATTGAGAACATCTTGACCGATAGACTTCTCTTGAACATTCTTGAGGAAATTTTTAACTACGCCATAATTAACATCGGCTTCTAGTAAGGCAACTCTAATCTCCTTTAATGTGTCCTCCATATTCTTTTCAGTAAGTTTTCCCTTACCTTGAATATTGCGGAACGATTTAGTTATTTTTTCTTGTAATGAATCAAATGCCATAATATTTCACCTACCATATTCTTTGTAACAGTATAATGATAACACACAAAAAGAAAGGATAAACCTTTCTTATGCAAGAGCTGATACTTTTTCGCCGACAATTTCGAAGCGATATAGTATCTCACCATCTCTTTCGTAATTGTTGGATTGTAAGCGACCACGAATGACTAGCATCTGTCCTACCTCAATAGTCTTAACGCATTCATCAGCCATCTGATTCCATAGATTGACTACAAATGTGTCGCTGTCATAATTGCCCTCCGCATTCTTATAGGGGCGATTTACATCCAAATGGATTTGAGTTAGACGATTGCCATTGCTGGTCTCTTTGATTTTAGGTTCATCCTTTACATAACCGATTAAAATACACTGATTCATATTCCTCCTTTGTTACTTGCAAGTTAATGATATTAACAAAGTTTAGAAATGACAAATCGGCATATTTGTATATTATCAATCAAAATAAGCAGTTTTAATAATACATATTTGTATTTTTAATTATTATTCGGCAAAATTGATACCAAAGAATAATTATCATAATTAAATGAATTATATACTTCAAATATATAATCAAGGCTTAAACTATTGATTGCCTCGATAGTATCAAAGATATCAATGCCACCTAAGATATCACGCACATAAGATAGATTGAATGAATCGATGTCATTAAAGGCATTAAAAGCCATACCTAAAAATCTTCTTTTAATTTGTGTAAGGATATCTTCATTCAATATTTTCTCTTTAAGACTACTATCAATCAATTCCTTTAGTTGGGCTTTGGTTCTACCTTCAGCATAGAAGAGAATATAAGCTGCATTGATATCAAAGTCTACCTCATAGCCGAAATAATCATTGATGAGCTTATTGTCCATCCATACTTGATATTCTGGATTTAAAGTGGAGAAATGGGTCTCTAAAAGAATTCTCATAGCCCATTCCTTGCGCAAAGCATCCTTAGCATCTTTAAAGTCGGATTTTAGTTTAATCGCATAGACATGCTTAGGGGCAAAGATATTGAATTTGACATCAACATCGCTATTAACTACTTCAGATGGTTCTTCATCAAAGATAACTTCAGGTATATCCTTGCGCACAAAGTCTTTAGAATCTTGATTTTTCTTGATGATGTCAAGAATATATGACGGCTTTAAGTAAGTACTGATCACCAAGTACATATTTGATGGATGATAGTTGATGTAGTAACAAGTCTCCAACTCTTCTTTAGTTATCGCATTGACACTCTCTTCATCACCTCCTATATCATACTTGATAGGATATTTATGATATAAAGCTTTAAATGTCTCATTTAAAAGCTTTGTATCAGGCATAGTCATATACATCTTTAATTCTTGATTGATGATGCCCTTTTCTTTTTCTACCGATTCATGCGTGATATTTAGATTTTGAACGAAGTCCAGTAGTAAATTTAAAGGTATATCGATATTATCGCCTGTCATATTAAAATAGTAGACAGTCTCGCGATATGACGTAAACGCATTGACGCTAGCGCCCATCGAAAAGAAATCATTCATGACATCTCCATGGTCTGATTCAAATAATTTATGTTCCAGAAAATGGGCTATACCAGGATGAAAATTATATTCTTTACCTTGCGATCTTTCTTTGATATCAAAGGCTCCATATGGCGTGCCAAAGGCACAAGAAGTCATATGAAAATCTTTCTTATGAAAGATAATAACTTTTAAGCCATTAGCCAATTCTTCTTCATAATATGTCTCATCTAGTAATTCGTTATAATGTTTCTTCATTATTAATACCTCTTAAAAAATGACACAAGTAAGGCTTATAGTTTGAAGCCACTCTTTGAATATCTTTCTTTGAAACAGCCATTATTTTCTCTTTATACTCGTCGATATCAAAAGGATAATAACTGAGTAAATTATTGTAGAGGAAATCGATATAATCATCTAAATCATCGCTGATTGAATCAATATTATTCAACATGAGTCGCTTAGAACTGTCAATTAATGCTTGATCAAAATCCCCATCTCTAAGTCTTTTTAGCTGCCTGTCAATCTCTTGCCTTGCCTCATCGAATTTATCTTTATCTATCCCTGTTGTCACTCTAACTAAACCTAAGTTTCGATTAGGAATGGTATCAATAAAGTAACATAGACTTCTTTTTTCTCTTACTTCTTGAAAGAGTAAAGATAATGGACTACCACCAAATAACATATTAGTTAATACAAAGGCAAAGTAATCTTCATGGCTTCTAGTATATGGACTTTGATAGACGATAGATAGATATGATTGGTCAGCTATTGTATCTTCAATGATATCTTCTCTAACTTTCAAGTCATAGATAGTATCTTTTTCTTTACATTCTTTATTACTTAATAAGTAAGTGCTTAGATAATCAACTAATTCGTCATCATATTCACCAACAACGAAGATATCTTTCTTATAATCAGTAAATAAGTCAGCATAAACCTTTTTTAATTCATCGATAGTAACTTTCTCTAGATCGGAAATGATATCCTTTTTATAATTACTGAACTCTTTGATATCTTCACTTATCAAATCATGTATTCTCTCTAATTCTTGATTTCTTGGCTTTTCTAAAGAACGCTTGATATCTGATATAAGATTGTTTCTTGCCTCCTCAAATAACGTTTCACTGATAAAAGGATGTTTGAGACACTCATCAATAAAAGCGATGTAATCATTCATTTTTACATCAGTGAGAAATTTAGGATTGACAAATTGAAAACGAATAAACATCAACCCCAAACTATTATTAAAGCGCACTTTAGAACCAGCTTTAATTCCATATAATAAATCTCTTACCTTAGTCATGCTGACCTTGTCAGGATACTTTTCAGAATAGATACATAATAATCTTGATAAGAGAATTAATCTCGCCTTAGAGAAGGAATCAAATTCTTTGGCAAAACGAAATTCAACAGTAATAGTTTTAAACTTTTTAGTATTGATCAGATGTAAATTTTCCATAGTTATATTTAAGCATAAATAAAGCTCCGTTTCAAACGGAGCTATAAAGTCTATCTCTTCGATTTGTCGTAAGGTATTCCCTCGGCCTTTGGGGCTCGAGAATGTTTGGATGTAAGTGCCAATACAATCAAAGAAATGATGTATGGAAGCATATTATATACTGTTCCAGGTATATTCAAACTCATTAAGAAATCAAAGCCGAAGTAGACGTTAGATAGAGCTCTAAAGAAGCCAAATAATAAGGCAGCAAGAGCTATCTTAGTAGGTTTCCACTGACCGAAGATCATAACGGCCAAAGCTAAGAAGCCAAAGCCAGCTACACCATTTTCAAACTTCCATTCTGAAACGCCAGCCAAGATGTAACAGATACCACCAAGTCCACCATATAAACCAGAAATAAGTACACCAGCCCAACGCATCTTGATGACATTGATACCAACTGAATCAGCAGCCGATGGATGTTCACCACAAGCCATTAAACGTAAACCGAATCTTGTCTTATATAAAACAATATAAGCGATGACTAAAGCGACAACGGCAATAACCATGAACCAGTTAAATTCAAAGTTACCAAAGTAAATTAAGAAATTCTTCTTTTGTTCAACATATTGAATAGTAGAAGATACATCATTTGGATTGATGCTGGCATTCATAGCTTTTACAAAGACTGTAGCAGCTGCCGTAGCCAACATATTCATCGCTGTTCCAACTATCGTCTGGTCGGCTTTAAAGTTGATACAGGCAAGTCCCAATAGTGCAGAATATATGAGCCCAAATAACATAGCTCCCAAAACGACAGCTAGAATCATTAGTGGCGCAGACAGATTAGGCATAAAGCGCATAACCAAGGCTCCACCCAAAGAACCCATAACCATGATACCTTCAAGGCCAAGATTTATTACTCCAGAATGTTCAGAGAAACATCCACCCAAAGCAACTAGTAATAGTACAGAAGCAAAGATTAATGTGTATTGTATTAATAATGACATTATTCCTTTTCTCCTTTCTTACTGTTTTCTAATTTCTTTTGTTCGTGTTTGGCAATCGCATTATTCATCATTATCTTAACGAAGAATACGAATCCACATAGATAAATAATAACTGCGGCAATCAAATCAGAAATCTGAGATGCGTAGATAGATTTATCGACATAAGCACCACCAGAAGAAATATGTTCAATGAAGAATGAAGAGAAAATAGCACCAATTGGATTTAATCCGCCCAAGAAGGCAGCTGCGATACCATTAAATCCCATCGTTGGAACCGAAGAAGATGTTACGATATATTCTTCAAAACCAGTCTGATATAAGAATGAAGCACCTAAACCAGCTAAGGCACCGGCGATAGCTAGAGTCATGATGATATTTTTCTTCTCGGCCATACCCGCATATTTAGCAGCTGATTTATTAAATCCAGTAGCTTTAATTTCATAACCTAATCTTGTCTTATCTAAAATGATATAGATGACAATAGCTATGATAATAGCAGCAGGAATGGCGATAGTAGCATATTGGTTATTGTTGAAGAGTTGCTCCATGCCAAAAGTAGGTAAGATGGCATCAGGATTTGTACTTTTAAGTGTCAATGTATAAGGGCTACTAGAGTCTTTAACATTGCTCAAAACCATATTAGTAAAATATAGACCTATCCAGTTAAACATGATACCGGAAATGACCTCATTCACATTAAAATATGCCTTAAATATGCCTACCAATGCACCATAGATGCAACCAGCGACGATAGCTAGTATCATGCAAGGAAGCCAACCCCAACCCCAAGCTAGAGCTGCATATAAACATGCACAAATACCGACACAGTATTGTCCAGCTGCGCCAATATTGAATAGACCTGCCTTATAGGCAAATAGGATAGACAATGAACACATCAATAACGGTATAGTCTTTACGACAGTATTACCAAAATAACGCATCTGTGCTTCTGGCCTAGAATAAGTCATAAAGTTCTTTAATACTGCGACGATAGCATCAAATGCACCAGCAGGATTAATAACTAATAATACGATATATCCGACAAGAACTCCGACAATAACACAAATAATAGAAGCTATTATGGCCTGAACACCTTCATTTTTTAGTATATTCTTCTTCATGATCTTACCTCACTGCGCTTAGCGCCGGCCATATATAAGCCAAGTTCTTCTTCGGTAACTTCTTTAGGATTAACTTCGGCAACAATTTCTCCCTCATAAATTACCAAAATACGGTCAGAGACATCGAGTACTTCTTCAAGTTCTAAAGATACCAACAAGACAGCCTTGCCATGGTCTCTTTGATTAATCAGCTGTGAATGGATATATTCAATAGCGCCAACATCTAATCCTCTAGTTGGTTGGACTGCAATCAATAGTTCAGGGTCACGGTCAATCTCACGTCCAACGATAGCTTTTTGTTGGTTACCACCAGACATCGACCTAACGATAGTGATAGGACCCTGTCCAGAACGAACGTCATATTTCTCAATGATGTGCTCTGCATTCTTACGAATATTATCTCTCTTCATAAAACCGAAGAATTTAGATGAAAATTCTGGGGCAAAATAATTCTGCAAGACAAAATTATCTTCTAGACTAAAGTCGAGTACCAAACCATGTTTATGTCTATCTTCAGGAATATGTGCCATACCCTTTAAAGTTTTTTGACGAATACTAGCATTAGTAATATCTTCATCAAATAGCTTAATCTTGCCAGATTTAATTGGTTCTAGACCAGTTAAACCATATACTAACTCAGTTTGACCATTGCCATCGATACCAGCAATACATACTATCTCTCCAGCTTTTACATTAAATGAGACATTCTTAACCGCATCATTTTTATGGCGATTAGAAGCTACAGTTAAATTCTCAACAGTCAATACGACATCACCAGGTTTTGAATCCTTCTTGTTGACATGGAAATTGACATCACGACCAACCATCATCGATGAAAGTTCTTCTGCTGATGTATCGCAAGTATTGACGGTACCCACATATTTACCCCTTCTTAGTACTGTGCATCTGTCTGATACTTCCATGATTTCATTTAATTTATGCGAAATAAATAAGATTGATTTACCTTCGGCTTTTAAGTTGCGCATAATATCCATCAATTCTTTTATTTCTTGTGGTGTGAGTACTGCTGTAGGTTCATCAAAAATTAAAATTTCATTATCGCGATATAGCATCTTTAAAATTTCTGTTCTCTGTTGCATACCCACAGTAATGTCTTCCACAATTGCATCAGGTTCAATAGATAAACCATACTTAGTAGATAAGTCCATTACTTTTTTACGAGCTTCATCTTTTTTTAAGAAACCATTCTTAACTGGCTCAGCCCCTAAAATAATGTTATCTAGCACGCTAAAACACTCAACTAACTTAAAGTGTTGATGTACCATACCTATTCCTAAATCATTGGCATCATTAGGGTCATTGATGCTAACTTCAACACCATCCTTTTTAATAATGCCCTCTTCTGGCTTATATAAGCCAAAAAGGACAGACATCAGTGTCGATTTACCAGCACCATTCTCTCCCAACAATGCATGAATCTCTCCCTTTTTCAAACGGAGAGTTACATCATCATTAGCAATAATTCCAGGGAACTTTTTGGTAATATGCAACATCTCAACAGCATATGTTTCTTCCAAAATACATTCCTCCCTCTAATTTGAATACGCTTACGCATTACTAACTTAATTTTAACATAAGACAAAATAATTTTTCTATCTATCTTAATGTAAATATATATAAGGCCATAAAAAAGACAAACCATAAAATGATTTGTCTTCTTAATTTAAATTTAAAATAAATTAATTATTTTAAGTTTCCTTGATTTACTACATTTAAGTTTGGTGTTTCAGGGAATACTTCTGGATCAGCTGCGTCGCTAACTTGTATGTTACCAGCATGCATGTCACTTACAAGAGTTAAGTAGTCTTCTTGAGTGAATGTATCTGACCATTGAGTTGTTTCCATAGGAATACCAACGTAGTTTAATGTAGGGTCGTCAGAAACGATACCTAATGTATCAATCTTACCAACTAGAGATTCCCAGTTGTTGTCGACGCAAATTGTAGTTAATGCAGTAATAGTTGAAGCGTAAAGACCTTTTTGAGCAGATGTAACTGTCATATCTTCACCATAAGCTGCATCGATAATTGGAGCTTGGTCAACGTCAACACCAATTACTTTACCGCCAACTTTAGCAGCAGCTTCTGCAGCAGAAGTATAGATACCACCACCACAAGCGAATACTACTTGAGTACCATTTCCATACCAAGTATCCATAACAGCAGTGATATCAGCATCACCAAAGAATTGGTTGCCATATGCATAGTTTACATTAACAGTAACACCTAATTCAGCAGCGGCTGCATCAGCACCTTGTAAGAAACCATAACCGTAACGGATAACAGCAGGAACAGCCATACCACCTAAGAAACCTAATTCAGTATAACCTAACTTAACTGCTGCATAACCAGCCATGTAACCACAAAGTTCTTCTTGGTAAACCATTGAGTAAACATTTGTTTGCATGAAATCTAAGTTTTCAGCACCGCCGTCATAGAAGTCACTTTCAGCAACGTCAAGAGCGACGAATTTAACATCTGGATATAATGGAGCTACTTCTACTAGAGCACCACCGAATGCATAACCAGGAGTAACGATAACATTGTAACCTTCATCGATTGCAGATTCAATCATTGCAACACGTTCAGGTGTAGAGTCACCAGCAGGTTTGAAATAGTTGAATTCAATACCGTTATCTTCTGCGAAATCACGGCAAGCTTCATAAGTAGATTGGTTGAAAGACTGGTCAGTGATGTCACCATAGTCAGTAACCATCGCAATCTTGTATTCACTTTCAGTTGCAGGTGTTTCTGTACTTGGAGTATCAGTTGTAGCAGGAGTAGATGAATTACATCCAACTAAACCGAAAGTGACAAAACCAGCTAATAAAATTGTAAGTAATTTTTTCATGTTTTTCACCTTTCTGTAGTCAATACTACGTACATATTTTAGCACAGTTACATGTACATTTAAATTTATTTTTACAAAGATTTAATATTTTACCGTTTACTTCTCAGCATCTTCGAACATTTTAGCGATACTTGGGGCATTCTTTGTCAACTTCTTTATTGATAAATCATCAGCTTTATTATTAGCTAGACGCAAGTTATTTTCTGAAGATAAGAGAGCCTCTTTTATCTTATTTAAATGTTGAATAGTCTTATCTATCTCATCGATAGCTGTCTTAAATTTGTCACTAGCTATGCGATAATTGCGTCCAAATGCTTCTTTAAAAGCATTCATATTCTCTTCAAAATTTAGAATATCTAATTGTTGATGCTTATAAGTCTCTAACTCTAATTGATACTTTAAAGAATTTAAAGCGGCATTTCTTAATAATGTAATTATCGGAATAAAGAATTGGGGACGCACGACATACATCTTTTCATACTTATAAGAGACATCGACAATGCCATTGTTATAGAAGTCATTATCTATTTCAAGCAGTGAGACAAGGACAGCATACTCACAATTCTTCAATTTTCTATCCTTATCTAATTCTTTGAAGAAATCTTCGTTTTTATGCTTAGAAGCAGTCGCATCAGCTTCGTTTTTCATCTCAAACATGATAGATATATATTCCATGCCATCTTTATAGTCACGGAAGATGAAATCACCCTTACTCCCTTGCTTAACTTCATTATCCTTTTCAAAATAAGCATCTGGAAAGGCCGTCATGCGCAAAGAATTAAATTCATTGAGACAGTGCTGCTCTAGACTTTCACCTATCATCTTGGTCGATTGGCGAGCTTTGAAGTCTTTGTAATACTCTATCTGCTCATCCTTGAGCTTTAATTCTTTTTCAAATTCTCGTTTAAGATTTTGTTTAGTCAATTCATTTTCACTCTGAGAATTGCTAAGTTTGTTTTTTAAATCATTAATCGTGATGAGCTTCTCATTTAATTCTTTATCTTTTTGATTTTCAAGATTAGATATAGCTAGTTTCTTTTCATTTTCACTATTTAATAATTTAGCTTTTAATTCCTCAATAAGCTCATTCTTTTTAATCAGTTCATTGTCCTTTTGGTCGACAATAGATTTAATTTCCTTATCTTTATTATTTGCTGCCTCATTTACTGCTAATTTAATAGCTGCATCATGCAGAGACATCTTATTTTCTAAATCTTTGATTAAATTGTTCTTTTGAGCCAACTCCTTTTCAAAATCTTCTTTTTGCCGCATAGACAAAACTTCGATTTCACGATTTTTAATCGTCTCTAGATCAATCTTCTTTTGGTCGATTTCTCTTAGAAATTCCTTATCTCTTACTTGTTTAAGAATCTGATTATAGTCGCTTTCATCGACTTTAAATACTTCGCCACAATTTGGACATTTAATCTCTGCCATTTTATTCTTCACTTTCTTTTTTCAGATATACTTCTCTTGGCTTAGAGCCCTGAGCTGGCCCTACAATACCTCTATCCTCCAAGGTTTCGATTATTCTGGCTGCTCGATTATAACCAATGCCAAAGCGACGTTGTAGAAGAGATGTCGATGCCTTTTGCACGTCGACGACATAGTCAATGACATCATTCAACAAGCTATCTTCTTCCTTAGAAGCTAGAGTGCTATTAGCAGAATTATTATTGATATTCAAGAATTCAAAATAAGAATCTTCATAGATAGGCTTTTGTTGCTTCTTAGCATAATTGGTGATAGATTTAATCTCTTCATCTGTCACATAGACGCCTTGGATACGAATAGGAGAATTTTCACCCTGTGGTGCATATAACATATCACCATTGCCGAGCAATCTCTCTGCACCTGTCTGGTCTAAAATAGTTCGTGAGTCAATAGAACTAGCGACTGCGAAAGATATGCGAGATGGAATATTGGACTTAATAATACCTGTGATGACATCAGTACTAGGTCTTTGTGTCGCAACTACCAGATGTATACCGCTAGCTCTGGCTAATTGGGTAATTCTTTGAATAGACAATTCGACTTCTTTACCGGCGATGGCCATTAAATCAGCCAACTCATCGATGATGACAACGATGTATGGCATATGTTCCATCGGCCTTTCTTCTTCTTTTAAATTCGCATTATGATTAGCTACTAGCTCATTGAAGGCTTTAATATTTCTAACACCAACATCCGCAAAAGCTTCATACCTTTCTTCCATGATGACTACTATCTTTTTGAGCATATTACTAGCCATGACAGGATCAGTGATAACTGGCCATAATAGATGAGGGATGTCATGATATGGTGTAAATTCAACCTTTTTAGGATCGATTAAAACTAGTCTTACATCCTTAGGATAACTATGCATTAAAAAGGAAGTAATTATGGTATTGATACATACGGACTTACCCGAACCAGTAGCACCAGCGATTAATAGATGTGGCATCTTATCTAATTCACAATAGATATTATTGCCTAATAAGTCTTTTCCTAGGGCAAATATCAATTTAGAAGTCTTGGAATCATTAGGCATCTTGCTAACTAGTTCACGCATTCTGACCATAGTTGGCTCCACATTTGGTATTTCAATACCAACGGCATTTCTACCAGGAATAGGTGCCTCAATACGAATATCCTTTGCCGCCAATTCCATCTTGATATTGTCACTGATCGATTGTATCTTAGTAACTTTAACACTACTATCAGGTTTGATTTCAAATTTAGTTACACTAGGTCCTACATGCGTATTGACAAGGCTTGCCTCTATTCCAAAATTCTTTAGTATCTCTATAACTTTCTGTCCCTTGATATTAGCAGAAGTCCTATTTACATTAGAGCTCTTAGATGCGATATTATCAAGTAGTGAGATGGGTGGAAGTTCATATTTCACATTGCCTTGTTCAGCTTGTAGAATCCTTGGCTCACTCTCTTTGATCTCTACCTCATTTTGAGTAGTGTTATCAATAATTTCATGAGGACTAATACTTTTTTCCTTCGGCTCGTCGACATCGATAAAAAAGGCCGATTTGCCAACCGATGGAGTCTTCTCCTCTTCTTCTTGGCTGAGTGTAATATTTTGGAAGGAAGTCTTATTTTCTTCTTCTATGGCCTTTAATTCTCTTTTCTCTTTATTTCGCTTTTTAGCTTCTATAACATTTTCTTTAGCTTCTAAGAAGATATTCTTATATACACTCATTGGTACAATCAGCAACATAGCAATGATGAATAATACCGCAATGATGATATAGGACCCAACTTCTGCAAATAATATATAGAAAACAGAATAGATAGAAATACCAATAAGTCCTGCATTAAAGACTTGATTAGCTCCCATGGTTATTTTAGAAAACTCTTGGCTCACCAAAGCTACAAAGGCATCCATACTGCCGATATGTCGAGCCCTTATAGAAGCGACAAAAGTATTTAAGACAATGTTTAATAAGATAATACCGATGATGACCTTTAATTCTGCCTCACCCTTTTTATGGGCATAGACATAATAGATTCCCATAGCTACAATCGATAAGAGATTAAGCCAATATAAATCGCCCAATACAAAAGCAAGAACATTGGAAATAAATGTTCCTACTACACCAAATTTAAATACAGAAACCACAAAGAGAGCAGATATGACAATTGAAGTGATAATCCACCAAAGTGATGAATTATCTTTTGAAGCAGATTTTTTTCTCTTTTTAGCCATATCTATGCCTCAATATTGATTTCGACAATGGCTGGCAAAACCATAGGTCTTTTACCAGTTTCTTTTAAGATATATCGTGATATCTTTTCTTTTGCCTCGGTACGAATCTGCATATTTTCGTAACGTTTTTCTTCAACTGCTTCAGTGATAGTTCTAATTAAAATATTACCTATTTCTTGAATGATATGGTCAGCATCTTTCAAATAGATGACACCTCTTGATTGAACATCTGGTCCCCCTATTATCTCTTTAGTCTTAAAGTTTAAGACGACACCTACTACAATAGCTCCGTCAGTTGATAGAGTCTCACGATCTTTTAGCACCATACCTGATACATCTAATTTATCCTTACCATCGATCAAAGTATCTTTTAAAGGTATAGTTTCTCTAGTTGATTTTAGATGCCCATCAACAAAATAGGCAAATTGACCATTGTCCAAAATAATAATCTTATCTGGTCTATAGCCCATCGATTGAGCGATATCTGCATTAGCAACTAAAGAGGCATACTCGCCATGGATAGGAATATAATAGCGTGGCTTCAATAGATATAGCATCATCTTCAAGTCTTCAATCGATGCATGCATCGATAATACTTCTTTAGAATTAACACGTTTGACATTGACGCCAGCTTTATATAAGTCATTTTCCATATTAGATGCTTCTTTTTCTGTACCAGGAATAATAGGCGAAGCAATTATAACTGTATCATCACTTCTAAGTTCAATTAATCTATCTTCCCCGATGGCAATCTTGTTGATAAGGCGGAATACCTCATTGCCACTGCCAGATACAATACAGACGATATCCTTGATGTCATTATTAAAATCCTTATGGGAAACAATTAAGTCTCTTGGGGTCTTATAGTAACCAAGTTCTTCGACATAATCGAGGAAGCGTAATTGTTCATCGTCATATAGCATAATTTTACGCTTATATTTCTTACATAGATCAATGACTTCCATAACTCTGTACAAGTTTTGTTTATATAGAGATATGATTAAACGCTCGTCCTTGGCCGCTTCAAAGTAAGGTTCGATATTGCTGGCGATATGATGATGAGGTGCTGTATAGCCTTCTCTTGTCGCTCCGACCGATTCAGCTAGTAGCGCAAATACTTTCTTTTCGCCAAGCTCTGCAAAATAAGAAATATCCATAGAGAAAGCATCAGTATTAAAACTATTATCAATAACAAATTCACTAGTGTAGACAATCGAGCCATAATCTGTATCAAAAGTTAAACCTATTGAATCAGGAATCGATTGAAGGACAGGAAATGCATGTATATGATGACCAGCTATCGTCAAATCACTATTTCTCTTGATGACATTAATCTTCTTTTTAAGATTCAATTTCTTAAAATTGCGCTCTAAGAGCTTAGCAGTTAATGCGGTTGCATAGACATCGATATCTATCTCTTTTAGTAAGTGACCGACAGCGGCCATGACATCATCATGTCCATGAGTGATAAAGACGGCTTTAATTCTCTCTTTGTGTGCGTGGAGATACGAAAAATCAGGGATGATATACTCAATACCTAACTGTTCATTTTCGTTAGGATATTTAAGACCAGCATCGACGATAAAGATGTCATCATCAATTTCGATGATGTACATATTCTTACCATCTTCATCAAGTCCGCCTAAAGCCATTAAACGAATTTCTTGCACAAATAAACCTCCTTATTCTTCTACTAATTCTCCATTTAGCGAAAAACTCATAGCTTTGGTAATTTTGACATTAACCAAATCACCAACATTTACATTTTTGCCAGTAAAATTAACTAGTTTATTCTCTTTGGTATAACCAGAATAAACTTTTTTATTACGTTTTGATTCACCGTCGACTAAAACTTCGACTACTTGGCCTTCAAAAGCCTTATTGTGCATAAGGGCATATTCAGCCACTTTCGCATTCAAGATTTGTAATCTTTCCTCTTTTACTTCTGCGCTGATTGAATCTTCCATTGAATAGGCAGGGGTTCCTTCGCGAGGTGAAAAGATAAAGGTGAAGGCATTGTCAAATTTGCAATAATCTACAACATCTAGTGTATCCTTAAAAGCTTCATCTGACTCATTAGGGAAACCTACAATAATATCTGTAGTAAAGGCACAATTTTTGATTTTAGCCTTTAGTTTATCAAATAATTTCAAATAATCTTCTTTAGTATAACGACGATTCATGCGTCTTAATATCTCATCGTTACCCGATTGTAGAGGCAAGTGAATATAAGGCATGATATTAGGATATTTAGCGATGACATCGATAGTTTCGTCATCGAAGTTCCATGGATGAGAAGTCATAAAGCGAACTCTATCAATACCTGTTTTAGCCACTTCTTCAAGTAAAGTCGCAAAACCATTTTCTAGCTTTAAATCACGACCATAGGCATTAACATTTTGTCCTAATAGACAAACTTCCTTATAACCTTCATCAACTAACTGCCTAACTTCTGAAACAATATCTTCGACTAATCTTGAACGCTCTTTACCTCTAGTATAAGGTACGATGCAATATGTACAAAACTTATCACAACCATAGGCTATATTGACCCAAGCCTTATGTTTGAGAAAGCGCGTAGTTGGAAGTGATTCATAAATTTCTCCCTGTTTGGAGAATACTTCAACGACTTTTTCTTTAGCCATCAAAGCTTCAAATAATAACTTAGGTAAATTATATATGTTATGAGTGCCAAAAATCAAATCAACTTGCGGATATTGTGCAAGTAATTTATTAACTACACCTTCTTCTTGAGCCATACAACCACTAACAGCGATGATGAGATCAGGATTTTCTCTCTTTAGTTTTTTTAAGGCACCTATTTCACCAAAGACTTTATCTTCAGCATTCTTACGAATAGCACAAGTGTTGAGCAAAATTAAATCAGCTTCATTTATATTGTCTGAAGCTGTATAAGCTAATTCATCTAGTATACCGGCGATGGTTTCTGAATCTCGCTGATTAGCTTGGCAACCGTAAGTTCTTAAATAATACTTACGTCCATAACCAATATTGCGACATTCATCAGGTATTTCAAAAAGTCCTCTTTCGATAGCAGCTCGATTTTTATCTCTTTTGCGTGCCTGCTCTATCGATGGTAATTCATATTCATTCTTTTTCATTCTTATCTTTAGCCAGAAAAAAACCAAGTGTACCTTGGTTTATTGAGTAATAGCTCCTACTGGACAAGTTCCAACGCAAGCTCCGCAATCGATGCAAGTATCTTCGTTGCAAACTGATTTTCCTTCTTCATTTAAAGTTAATGAACTAGTAGGGCAAACACCTGTACAAGCACCACATCCGATGCATGTATCATGATCAACTTTTACTGGCATTTTGTTCCTCCTTGATACGTATCCATTATAACACTCATATCTGGCATTCTCAATAA
Organism: uncultured Bacillota bacterium; assembly: GCA_949290085.1. Lineage (GTDB taxonomy): Bacteria > Bacillota_I > Bacilli_A > Erysipelotrichales > Erysipelotrichaceae > CALUZH01. The sequence goes on from CASEQH010000031.1 coordinate 37,506, forward strand.
TGAATTAATATCTTATCTTGTCTAAAAATTGTTTAGTTCTTTCCATTTTAGGATTATTGAAGAAATCCTCCGGATTATTCTCTTCAATAATTTTTCCATCTTCTAAAAAGATGATACGAGAAGCTACATTCTTAGCAAAATTCATCTCATGAGTGACTATTAGCATGGTCATGCCCTTATCACCAAGTTCCTTAATAACCATTAATACTTCTTTTACCATCTCTGGGTCAAGAGCGCTAGTAGGTTCATCAAATAACATGATTTCTGGGTTCATCATCAAAGACCTAGCGATGGCCACACGCTGTTTCTGACCACCTGATAGTTCGTTTGGAAAACTATCAAATTTATCTTGCAGCCCCACTTTAGTCAAAAGTTCTAAGGCTTGATCAGTAGCTTCTTTCTCATCCATTTTAAGAACTTTCAAAGGAGCTAGTAACATATTTTGCTTAACACTTAAATGAGGGAATAAATTGAAGTGTTGAAATACAAAACCAATCTTAGCATAGACATATGCAGTATCATCTGGATTATTAAAATCAATAGCTCTATCATCATAAAATAACTTTCCACTATCGACTATTTCTAAGCCGCAAAGAGCCCGACAAAGAGTTGATTTGCCGCTGCCCGAAGGCCCAATAAGACAAACAACTTCTCCCTTGTCTATTTCAAAATCAATATTGTCCAAAGCCTTTGTCTTACCGAATGTCTTGAGCAATTTTTCCGCTTTAATCATATTGTCAGCTTCCTTTCAATCTTATTGGCAAAATATGAAATGACTATAGTCATTATCAAGTAGTAAGCACTAGCCATGAGTAGAGGTATCAAATAGTTAAAGTAATGTGAACCGATGAGACGAGCCTGTTGCAGAAGTTCCACGACACCTATAGTTCCCAATAAGGATGAATCTTTGATGAGCATGATGAACTCTGATACAAATGGTGCAACTAGTCTTCTTAAAGCTTGAGGTAAAATTACATAGCGCATCGTCTGATACTCGCTTAATCCAAGAGTCTTACTAGCTTCATACTGTCCCTTATCGATATTAATGATTTGCGACCTGATGAGTTCAGCACAATAAGCACCAGAGTTGATACTCAGGGCAACAATGCCACAAATATAGATATCAACACGCAAGTAGGAGCCTGTAATCATCTGATATAGTACGGGGAAACCCAAGAAAAAGAACAAGATTTGTAGTAACATCGGCGTGCCTCTGATGAGTTCGACATAGATATTGCCAAAAGCTTTTAAGATAAAATTCTTCGATAATTTGCAAAAGGCGATAACTATACCTATCAAGGCGCCAAAGATAGCACTGACTAGTGCTATCCCTAAGCTCATTAAAGCGGCTTTAAATAAGATGATGAAGTTTCCTGCAGTTAAGATTGATGATATATCCATTACATTCCCCACTTAGTTAATAATTCTTGATATGCGTCAGTACTCATATATTCTTCTAACAACTCATTGATTTTAGCGATTAATAAATCATTGTCAGTACTTGTGATTAGACCATATGAGTCACTAGCTAATTCTTCATCTAAGACAGCTAGAGAATCATCAGCATTTACATAATTTATAGCTACCGATGTATCCAAGCAGACACCATCATAAGCCCCAGTCTTTAATGCTTCAACTAATACCTTGGCATCCGTAGCTGTCACAACTTCAGCGCCTTCAATGCTTTGAGCTAGCTCAACACAAGTAGTACCAATTTGAGCGGCGATTAATTTACCATTTAAATCTTCAGCAGTATGGATGCCACTATCAGCCTTTACTAGTACTGTTTGACCAGCATCATAGTAGATATCTGAGAATAGCACTTGTTTTTCTGGATCATAGCTAAACCCTGATACACCTAGATCAACTTGTTTAAGTTGAACAGCAGATACGATGGTATCGAATTCCATTTGTCTCCATTCAATAGTATAGCCATCTAACTGTTCGACAATGGCATTCATCAAATCGATTTCAAAGCCAATCAATTCACCAGTTTCACTATCGATTGATTCATAAGGTGGATAGTCAGGTGATGTAGCGATAATAATGGTATTATCACTTAATAATTCGCTTTCAAAAGTCTCTTCAGTTTGAGCAGTTTCTGTATTTTCAGTATCAGTAGGTGTTTGAGTAGATGAACATGCCACCAGCATGAACACAGCGATCAATAATAAAATAATTTTTTTCATTTGTCTGTTCTCCTTCTTTTTATATTTTTGAATCATTTTTTTATTTTTACTTCGTCGATCACTTTCACTCATATCATCACCTCCCAAATAAAAATGTCGTCTTTAAACATAAAGACGACATGAATCGCGGTACCACTTTATTTGTCCTCAAGTATTGAGAACCCCTCTAACCATAACGCCAGTCTTGCGTCATCCCTACTACTAGTTCAGGACGATATCTCCCAAATGCGTTTCACTGTCGATTACTAGTCTGCTTCCACCGGCCAGACTCGCTTTTTAGCATCCTTTACAGCTACTACCTTTGTTCATTGATAACTATATCTTACTTAAATCTCAATCAATGTCAATAGAAAATTGAAAGTTTTCATGAAAATTTTATGAAAAATTATTCATGGCTGCTGAAGAATGGATTGATAACTTTACCTAGTAAATCCTTTTCTTCAATCTGGCGACGTTTTTCTTCAAGATTTTCATTGATACTATTTTCTGTCTTGACACATTCGGCAAGGAAGTCGTTATATAATTCTTCGATTGACTTACGATATTCTTCATTACAATCATCGATATTTTGGCGTAAAGACTTTAACTTATCTACCTCTTCATCTTTGATAATAGTTAAATTGTTCATCTTTTCTTCGAATTGTCTAGTCTCATCTTGCATCTTTTCTTGAAGTTTTAATTTGTTAGTCTCAAAATCACTATTTAAAGCGACGATGAGATCTTGATATTCACTTTCCATATTAGCTTCTTCAATTGAACTATTTTCGATGACACGGTCAAAATTGCGCTTATCTTCTTCGATGCCAAGCAGAGTCAGAGATTGTTTTGTCGCTTCTTCGGCTTTGAGATTAGCGAATTTTTCGTTGATGTTAATTAATTCGTTTTCACATTTACTAATCTCTGCGTTCTTATCCTCAAGAATATTTTCCATCTGCTTTTTAATTTCATCGACAAAATCTTTTTGCTGTTTAGTCAGTTCTTCGATTGTCTCTACATTAGCCCTTCTCAAATCTTCCATCTGTTCTTGATAGTTTTGACGATATGCATTCATCATATCTTCAAACTTTTGATATTCGCTATTAAATATCAATGGCTTATCTTCAAAAACCTTCTTAATCTCTTCGTTGATGCGATCAAAGACAGCTTCTTGTTCTTGGGCCTTAGTCTCAAAATTAGTGACGACTGCATCTATCTCACTTTGCAGTAGAGCTAGCTCTTCATTTTTCTTGGCCTTAATCAATGATATTTCATTGGCAAAGCTATCTTTCTCTAAAGCTTTTTGCTCGCGATATGCGACAATAGTCATATTTTCAAAAGCTATCTTCTTTTTTAGTTCATCAATTTCTGCTACTAATTTTTGTCTATCTTCTTCTTTTTGAGCAAGACTGTTTTGATAATTGTTCAAGTACTCATCTAAGCTACTTTGATAGCCCTGTTTAAGACTTTCGATTTCCTTATCTATTTCATTTTGACGATAAGATAAGCGTTGTTTAATCTCAAATATTTCTTTGCCTTGGTCGCGCTTTAAGTCTTCGAACTCTTTTTGTAAGCTCAAGGTCTTATCTATCTCTTTACGATACTCAGCACTTTGCTTTTCGTATGTCTCTTCTTGAGTCTTGTTCAAATTAGATATCTGCTCATCTAGACTAGCAATCTTTTGATTGTATTCACTTGTCAATGCTTCATTTTCTAAATCTATCGTATTTTGAAGACGGGCTATTTCTAAGGCGTATGCGTCATCTCTAGCTTTGATAGAAGCAGCTAGAGATGATTGAAATTGAGCTAGTTCTTCTGCGCGTTGTTTGCGATAGAGAACTAATTCTTCATCTTTATTTCTAATAACTCTATCTAAATTTAAACGAGCTTTTTCCAGCTTTTCATTCAATTCCTTATCTTTTTCTTCATTGGACTTAGTGATATCTTCATTCTTCTTTTTGAGATTGTCGATTTGCATATCTAAATCGAATATCTCTTCATTGGCACTTTGACGGTAGTCGTCAAGCTTTTTATCCATAGCTATTACTTCGGCACTGTAATCAGTTTTGAGCTTGTATAAATCAGCTTGTATCCTTTCAAATTCATTAAGGAGTTCTTTTCTTTCGTCACTATATTTTAAAGTCATCGCATCGCTATCTTGAATCAGCTTTTTCTGTCTTGTCTCAAAATCACTATAGAGATGTAAGACGCTTTGGTGATGACGTTTCTCTTCTTCTAAGCGCTTAGCTTCTAAGCTTGCTAAATCATCATCAAATTCTTGATCCTTTTTAGCAATTTTTGCTAGTATCTCTTCACTTAGTGAATTTTGCTTATCAAGTTTGATACTATACTCATTATTAATTGCTTCGATTTCTTGATTGATAGCTATCTTTTTAGCTTCTAGCTCTTTTTGTTTTTCATCTAGAGTTCTAGCCATTTCTTCTTTTTTATGCTCATGTTTTTTCATGACTTCATCAAGCTTTTCAGCATTTTGCATAGCTAAGTTATCTAAACTTTGATGGTAGTCATCATCAATCTTTTGTCTAGCTAGACTATGATTATTATCAATCGATGCAATCTCAGCATTAAAAGACTCTAATGCCTTAGCTTTTTCTTCCTCTATAGTCTTAATTTTAGTTTCGTAGTCAAGCTTAATATTCTCGCCATATTTAAGTAATTCTTCTTGACGATGCAAAAAGCCATCTCTTTCCGAATTTAGATTATCGATCTTCGAACTTAAATCATTTTTAGCTTTTTCATAATCATAATTTAGCTTTGAAAGCTTGTCTTCATAATCACAAGTCTCTACAGATATTTCATTTTTAAGATTATAGATAGCTTCTTTTTCACTCTTAATCTCTTTTAGTAGATCTTCTTTCTTCTGATCCCACTCATTCTTTAAATCTTGTAGCTTGCTAGCGGCTCTACTAGCATTTTCTTGATATTCTAGCTCATTTTGTTTCTTGCTATAAGATAGATTATCTTTAAGCTCTTCTAACTTAGAATGATGTTCTTCCTTCTTAGCTTTTAATTTTTGATGATATTCTTCTTGTATTAGTTTTAAATCAGCTAGTTGTTTTTCATAAGAACTTATAAGTTCATTCTTATTTTCTTCTAAAGATATATTTTGTTTATTTAGTTCCTCGATATGCAAGTCAAATTCTGTTTGAAGTGCATTAATCTTATCTTCATTATCTTTTTTCTGCTTAGCTAATACTTCATCATATTCCTTAATCTTAGAGAAGTAAGTGGCTTTGAGACTCTCGTTTAACGCTTCATAAACTTCGCTATACTCTTTATTCTTATTTTCTTTTTTGATGCGTAAGGCTTCATAATAATCACTCAGTTCCTTATTCTTATTAGCTAATTCATCTTGAAGCTTAAGTACTAATTCATCATATTGATTTTGCTTATATAAATATTCATCTTCTGCATGTTTACGCTTTTCCATCGCTTGACTTTGAGCTTGTTTTAAGGACCACATATCATTATCAAAGTCTTTTTTAAGATTTTCTTCTTTGAGATTAAATTGTCTTATAGCATCTTCTAGTTGTTTGCTCAAAGCTTCTTTTTCTCTATTTAGGGCTATGAGTTCATTCTTTAATATGCCAATATTTGTCGAAGAACTATTATTTAACTCTTCTAGAGCATTAGTATTATCTATCTGAATAAGGGATAGGGATTTTTCATGATTATCTTTTTCCGCTTGGATTTCATCTTCAAGTTCTTTGACTTTAGAATTAAAAACATCTTCAACTTCAATACTTTCTTCTTTTAGTGAAGCGATGATAGAAGCTTGTTGGTTCTTGATATCTTCATATTGCGTTTTAATCACATCGATATCATCTTCATATTGCGACAAAACCTCTGCTTTATGTTTTTTAATATCTTCTATCTTATTTTCTAATTCATTTTTTACTTTTAGATATTCTTCATTTAGATTATTTTTTTCATCGCTGAAAAATGAATCTCGTTCACTTTTAAGTTTAACTAATTCTTCGTCAATTTTAGCGATTTCATTTTTATATCTGCTCGAGATTACCGCTTGTTTATTATCTAATTCTATCGATTGCTTAGTGATATTGTCTAAATCATTTCTAACGCCCTTTAAGTATTCTTCCTTAAATTTCTCACGCTTTGTTTTTTGTTCACCATATTCACTATTCAAATTCTCAGTGGCAGCTAGTGCCTCTTCAATTCTCTTTTGGATATCGACAATTTCTCTTTTATGCTTTGTGATTTCTTTAGATAATTCCTCACTATCGAGTTTATCAATCTTTTTACGATATAGATATGTATCAAATTGTTCTTTTATTTTCACCATAAAACCCCCTATACTATGCCCTGTGCCAACATCGCATCGGCAACTTTAATAAATCCTTCAATATTAGCTCCAGCTAGTAAATCGCCATCTTTGCCATATTCCTGCGCTCTAACTTTAATATTTTCATAGATATTTTCCATAATCTTTTTAAGCTGACTGTCAACTTCATCAAAAGAGGATGGTTTAAAAATGGCATCTTGACTCATCTCTAAGCCTGATACCGCAACTCCTCCTGCGTTGCTTGCCTTGCCTGGAGCATACAATATACCATTTTCCATAAAGATACTTACAGCTTCTTTATTACATGGCATATTAGCTCCTTCACCAACAGCGATGACTCCATTAGCAAGCAAAGCTTTCGCACCATCAGCATCTATCTCATTTTGGGTTGCACATGGAAGAGCTATATCACATTTAATCTTCCAAATATCTTTAGTTACCGGATGATATAAAGCACTATTAACTGTATTTGCATACTCCTTGATACGCTTTCTATCAATTTCTTTAATAGTCCGTATAGTATCAAAATCAATACCATTTTCGTCATAGATATAACCATCAGAATCCGACATAGCTATAACTTTAGCACCCATAGAACTAGCTTTTTGTAAGGCATATAAAGCTACATTTCCCGAGCCAGAAATGATAATCTTTTTATCCTTGAGACTCAGATTATAATCTTGAAGATATCTTTCCATAAAATAGATCAAACCATAACCTGTAGCTTCTTTGCGTACAAGTGAACCTCCATAATTGATTCCTTTGCCCGTAAGTGCACCACTAAATTCATTTTGTAGTCGCTTGTATTGGCCAAAAAGATAGCCTATCTCTCTTGCCCCGACACCTATATCTCCAGCTGGTATATCAAGATGAGGACCGATATGGCGGTATAGTTCGCTCATAAAGCTTTGACAAAAGCGCATTATTTCATTGTCACTTTTCCCTTTAGGATTAAAGTCACTTCCCCCTTTAGCTCCACCCATCATAAGACCAGTCAAAGCATTTTTGAATATTTGCTCAAAAGCCAGGAACTTAATAATGCCTAAATTGACACTTTCATGGAAACGTAGCCCACCTTTATAAGGGCCTAAAGCACTATTAAATTGAACTCTATATCCCCTATTTACCTGTACTTCACCTTTATCATCGAGCCATGGAATACGAAAGATAATAATTCTTTCAGGCTCGATTATTCTTTGATAAATACCATTCTTTGCATATTCTGGATGCCTTTTATCTAAGACTTCAAGACTGCCAAATACTTCTTCGACAGCTTGAATAAACTCTTTCTGCTCAGCATCTTTTTCTTTAATGTCGTGCAATACTTCTTCTAATAGCATATCTTTTATTCCTCACTTAATAATTATAGTCTAATCCAAAATAAATTAAAAATTCTATGAGGAAAATTCATAGAATTACTGAAGATTATTGATAAAGTCTACGATATCTTCTATCACTTCATCGTCAACTTTGGCCTTATTCATATAAACATTTGGACCCATTTCTCTTTTACCTTCAGTAAAGATATGGGTGAGCCCAGGATAAGATTTGAAGGTGGCATTAGGAAGATTTTCTTTCCATATCGCAAAGTCTTCCATACTTACTTGATAGTCTTCTTCTCCTTGTAGAAAAAGTTGTGGAATATCTAAGTTCTTAGCTTCTTCAACTTGATTATAGTTTAATAAGTCTAACCAATATGTCTTATAAGCACCTAACAAGAAATCATCTTCGCTTAGATTATCCAGTTCTTTTAAACGGGCAATCTCATTTTTATATTGACTGAGGTCACTCTCTTTGACAGTTTCAAGATAATTAATCTGCTCCTCGAGTAGATCAACAAAATCTCTTGCAGGAGCTGCAAGATAAATTAGTCCATCTACTTCTATTTCTTGTGCTACTAGTGGCAAAATTTGACCACCTAAGCTATGACCGAGAATATATATAGCACTCACATCATCACGCTCTGAAATAAAATTATAGGCTGCTATAGTATCTTCGATATATTCATCTTCTAGTGTAAAATAAATATCTTTGGCACATTCAATAGGATATGAGTAAGTTCGCTTATCAAAGCGCAAACTAGCAATACCATTTTTAGCTAAGCCATTAGCGATATCTTCTAAGGGTTTATTAGGCCCTATTGTTTCATCTCTATCATTAGGACCACTGCCACTCAACAAGATTACATAAGGAAATGGTCCTCCAATTTTAGGTGTTGTAAGCGTGCCATTAATTAGATATTCATCGCCGAAAGAGATCTCTTCATTATTTAAAAAAGTGAGGTCACTAGCCTCACTATTAGAATAATTGCCCATAACGATACCAGCGATTTTGCCATCTTGGTCGATACTGATGACTAAATCGAAATTTTGATAAGTATGTCTACAAGGAACGCTATATACAGTATAACCCTGTGCTTCAGTCACTTTAACTTCTTCGATGACCTCTAAATCACCTAAGGCTTCTAGTTGCACACTGATGAGTTGTAAACCACTATCACCCAATGCATCCTTCAACTCTTCGGTAAATTCATATTTGTCATAAAGAGATGATGCATCCCCTTGAAGTAGGGTCTCAGTAAAAGCTTTGGCATCAAAACTAGATGATGACGTTTCTTCACTTGCACAAGCAGTGAGCGATAAAAACAAAAGTCCAATCAATAAAAATCTAAAATATTTCATACATCCTCTACATCTTTTCTGGTGAATCGACCCCTAGATAATTTAAAGCATTCTTTAAAGTTATTTTAGTTGCACTCAATAAGGCTAAACGCTCGTTAGTCAGTTCTATATTATTGTCATCGATAACACGGTTTGAGCTGTAGAAAGAGTGGAAGTATTGTGCTAATTTTTGAATATAGTTACAAATCTTATTTGGACTACGATTTAATGCACCATCAGCGACCACTGATGGGAATTCACTGATGTGTTTAAGAAGTATTGTCTCCTTATCATCAGTGAGTAAAGCATAACTATCCTGTCTTTTAAATTCCTTGGCCTGACGAAGGATAGAACATATTCTCGCATAGGCATATTGAGCATAGTAAACAGGATTTTCATTGGTCTTTTGTCTTGCTAAATTGAGGTCGAAATCCATATGAGTATCTAGCGCTTTTGACAAAAAGAAATATCTAGCAGCATCGACGCCGATATCATCACACAACTCTCTAATGGTAACAGCATTGCCAGTTCGCTTAGACATTTTGACTTCTTCGCCATTTTCAACTAGACGAACCATTTGAATGATATCTATTTCTAGACTGTCACGATTATAGCCCATGCTTTCGATAGCTGCCTTCATTCTGGCGATATAGCCATGATGGTCTGCACCCAAAAAGTCTACTAATAGCTCATAACCTCTTTCAAGTTTATACATATGATAAGCAATATCTGGAGTCAAATAAGTATAGAAACCATCACTCTTCTTTAAAACTCTATCTTTATCATCACCATATTGGCTCGATTTAAACCAAACAGCTCCTTCGCTTTCATAAGTTAAGCCCTTATCAGTCATATCTTTCATGACTTTATTGACGCGATCTTCATCAACTATCTTCTGTTCGCTAACCCAAGAGTCAAATTCACAACGATAGTAGTCTAAATCATTTTTAATTCTTTCTATCTCAAGGCGACGACCTTCTTCTTTCATGAAAGAAAGAGCTTCTTCCTTAGATACATTTAACCATTTATCACCATAGTTCTTTTTAATTTCAAGAGCTATATTTTTAACATCTTGACCATGATATCCATCATCAGGAAGTTTAAAATCTAAGCCAAAAGCTTCTTTATAACGCTCATATAATGACAATGCCAACATATTCATCTGATTGCCAGCATCATTAATATAATATTCTCTTGTGACATCATAATTAGAGTCCTTCATAAGTCTCGCAACACTATCGCCCCAGGCTGCACCTCTTGCATGTCCTAAATGAAGTATGCCAGTCGGATTAGCTGAAACATATTCTAAAAGTACCCTCTTATGATTACCACTATTATTTTCACCATAGTGTTCATCAGCATCTAGCACTAGATTGATGACATCAGCTAAGGCATCTTTTTTCATCCAAAAATTGATGAAACCAGGCATAGCAACTTCTATTTTATCTACACTTTCGCACTTGAGCTCATTTACTAGGCTATTAGCGATATCGATAGGTTTCATTTTTAGCTGTTTAGCAAGGCGCATAGAAATATTTGTCGAATAGTCACCTTTAGTTTGATCTTTAGGAATTTCAACCATGACTAAGCTATCAATGTCTTCTAAATGATAAACCTTATCAACAGCATCTTTGATGGCTTGAATTAAAATATTTTCTATATGGCTCATAATTATACATCCATCCCTTCAAATTTACATATAATAGAATAGCAAATTAATGTTTAAGTAACAAGCGATAAGCGGGAATAATATTCTTTTTTATGATTTAAGTATTGCAATTCAAAATATGATTTGATAATATAAATAGGCACAGATTGCAAAAGACATCAATAAGCGGTTCCTTAGCCAAGTGGTAAGGCAATAGACTGCAACTCTGTGATCGCCAGTTCGAATCTGGCAGGAACCTCCAAATGTGGGGATATGGCGGAATGGTAGACGCGTCGGACTTAAAATCCGGCGGCAGCAATGCCGTAAGGGTTCAAGTCCCTTTATCCCCACCACTTATTTTGCGCCCATAGCTCAACTGGATAGAGCGTTTGACTACGGATCAAAAGGTTGCGGGTTCAAGTCCTACTGGGCGCGCCATTTGTATATTTATCGGGATGTAGCACAGCTTGGTAGTGCACTTGATTTGGGATCAAGGGGTCGCAGGTTCAAATCCTGTCATCCCGACCATTTAATTTAAAGAAATATGGCGAGGTAGCTTAGTTGGCTAGAGCGCTCGGTTCATACCCGGGAGGTCGTGGGTTCGAGTCCCACCCTCGCTACCAGATTGGACCCTTAGCTCAGTTGGTCAGAGCTACCGGCTCATAACCGGTTGGTCGTAGGTTCGAGTCCTACAGGGTCCACCAACTTTATAAAACTTATGGAGGAATACCCAAGTGGCTGAAGGGTCCGGTCTTGAAAACCGGTAGGTCGGGAAACCGGCGCCTGGGTTCGAATCCCAGTTCCTCCGCCATTTACAAAAGACTTATATAATGCTAGAATATATAAGCAAATAACATCGCGAGGTAGAGCAGTCTGGTTAGCTCGTCGGGCTCATAACCCGGAGGTCGTTGGTTCAAATCCTTCCCTCGCAACCAATGGTTCTGTAGCTCAGTCGGTAGAGCATCGGACTGAAAATCCGTGTGTCGCCAGTTCAATTCTGGCCGGAACCACCATTTGAAAATTAAGAGTTAACTGCTAACTCTTTTTTATTTAAAGACAAAGGTGAACTTAATTATCAGTTCACCTTTTTAAATATAATATTCCCTTTTATCTTCCAATCTTATACAGCCCAATTTATAACCAAAGACCTTACCACAATCGATAAAGATCCTCTTTGGTATATTGATTATCTCGGCGTTATTGCCCTTAACTACAGCCTCTTTAAGTATTTCTTCATTATAAATTTCTTTATCATAATCCTTTAATAAGATAGCTTTTTCAATATAGGGAACTAGTGCCTTAGTTGGCATATGCCCCATAACTAAAGTCTTGTCTTGATATCCCTTTTCAAAGTAGGGCCCTCTAAACCACAATACATCTTCTACTTCGCATTCTTCTATATTTTGATGGTAATTGGTATTGATGCCACCATGGACCAAAAGAAATTTTTCACCATTTACTTCAAGCTCTTGATATATTCTTAAACTCTTAAGATAATCGACTAATGATATAAAATCATTATCACTAAGTTTCAAACATTCCCTGAATGTCGTATCTCCTCCATTATGTTTCCACAGAGAAGACATAAATCTTTTGGCAGGATTATTAATTAAGCTATCAAAAGCCATCAATTCATGATTGCCCATCAAAAGATTAATATTTGACCTATGGCGAATATAATCAATTATCTCAAGGGATTTATCACCTCTATCGATGACATCGCCAATGATATATAATACATCTTCATCGCTAAAGCAAATGAGTTCCAAGAGTTTCAAGAAATCATCGAAGCAACCATGAATATCACTAATACAATAATGCATTAAGATACCTCTTCTTGAATATCATCTTCTTCTGTCTGTACTTCGCTTTCACTAGACCATGGACAAGCAGAACTATAACCACTATTAGTAACTTCATCAAGATAGATACAATAACCTGGAGTATTAGAAATACTAGAGACAACCGTATAATACTGATTTAAAAGATTTAAACCATAGGATGATACAAAGACATAGTTACCATCTTTCATAATCACTTCTAACATATTTTCGTCATAGGAAAAAGGATAACGATGAATCTCTGATATCTGATTTAATAAATCTTGGTCTAAATCATTAAATCCCTTGATTATCTCTTCTAGTTGTTCACTAGTAAAGCCTTCTATTAAAGGAACATTGCTTAGCAGATGAATATTACTATCATCAATTAAAATGCAACTATTATCTTCTAATAAATAATAAGCTTCACCATTTTCATTGATATAACCAAGTATCTTCTTTTCAATGACGTTTACCTTTACAAGACGATAAGATTCAAGACTCACATCAACCGATTTAATCAAAGGATTTTCTTTAATCTTATTTTCCACTCTATTAGGAAAGGTAAAGATAAAAATAGAATTATTATCAATACCACTTAATTCCCTTATCTTTTCATCACTCAAGTAGATATTGCCATCAACACTAACCTTATACACTCTAGAAATATCCAAACAGAAATAAGTGGCAATAACTATAGCTAAACCGATAATTATTCCTAGAATAAAATAGCGGTGCTTGGTCCCATAGAACTTTTTCTTTAGATGACTGTCACCACGTTTTTTATAAAAATAGCTACGTTTGATTATCTTTTCATTCTCTAGCAATTAAATAACTCCACTTCCATAATAAGGTCAATACCAAAATTATCTTTAACTTTTAATCTGATGAGATTGGTAGTTGAAATAAAATCATTAGCAGTTGCATTTTCAACATTTAGGATAAAGTTAGGATGTTTAGATGATACTTCTATCCCATTGTAGCGATAACCTCTAAAACCACAGGCATCAATTAAACGCCACGCAAAGTCATTTTCAGGATTTCTAAAACAACTGCCTGCACTAGGTTTCTCTAGTGGTTGCGTAGCTCTTCTACGCTTTAAACGATCGGCAATTAAATCTTTGATGACATCAGATTTTTCTCTAGTCACCATAATACGACAAGCTAATATAATCCAATCAGGATGTTTCTGAAAGATAGATGTTCGATAAGCATAGCCCAATTCATCCTTATTCATCCAGACAAATTCATCATCCTTTAAGACGAGAACCTGAGTGACAATATCGCTCATCGATCTTTTATATGCCCCAGCATTCATATAGACTAATCCGCCCATAGTCCCAGGTATGCCACTGGCGAATTCTAATCCACTCAAACCCTGTGAAGCCATGACATTGGCAAGTCTAGGGGCCGTTACTCCAGCTTCGACATAGAGAGTATCATCATCTTCGAAATGATATTGATTTAAATGATCAAGACGAATGACACAACCATCATAATCATCTTCGCCACAAATAATATTTGAGCCACGTCCTAATATTTTATAAGGAATGTCTTCTTCCTTTAAAAATTTAATGATTAAAGTTAGACGATTCATATCATACGGTGAAACGAGGTAAGCTATCTTACCTCCCATCCTAATCGTCGTAATCTCTTTAAATCTCGCATCTGTTCTAACATCACCATGTGATGATAAAAAACTCAGTATTTCTCTACTCATAAATTCTCTAACCTAGAAATAATATCTTCAACTACATTAGTATTCGCTTCTTTAAGGGCATTAAAAGCTAATTCTTGACGCAAAGCATCATCTTTCATACACATATCAATCTTCTCTAATAAGACTTTGGCACTTAAATCTTTCTCTTCTATCATGAGGGCAGCACCCTTATCAACCAAAGCCTTGGCATTATAAAATTGATGATTATTAGGAACATAGGGCGAAGGTATCAATATACTTGGCATGCCTATCGCAGTAATTTCGGCCAAGGTAGTAGCTCCTGCTCTTGAAAGCAGAAGAGTTGATGTCTTCATCGCCTTTATACCATCAATGCGTTCTACAACTTTAATGTAGTCATTACCATATTCTTTAGCTCTATCATAGTGCTTTGTTCCTGTCGCATAAAGAATCTGATAAGAACCATCAGTCAGTTTAAAGTAATCAAGAATTTGTTTCATGACACTCTCAGAACCTAGAGAACCCATAAAGATAACCAGGGTCTTTTTATTTGGATCTAAGTCAAAAGTCTTTAAATATTCTTCGTCTTTAGGTGCCTTGATTGCTACAGATGATTGGGGGTTACCAATTATTGTGAGGTTCTTATTTTTGAACTGTTTAAGATTTTCTTCATAGGAACCGATGACCAAATCAACTTTTTCATCCAAGAAGCGATTTGCCCTTCCGACATATGAATTCTGTTCATGAATTACAGTTTTAATCTTTAAAGCGCGAGCAGCTAATAAGACAGGAACTGAAATATAATTACCAAAACCAATCACGATATCGACATCATCTTCTTTTAATATCTTCTTAGCTTTAAAATAGCTGCTAACTAAAGATAGGGCACTTTTAACTTTTTGTAAAAAGCCACCTCTGGTAGTCTTCATATCTAAACCGATAAATCTAAAGCCACTAGTCGGTATGACTTCCTTCTCCATTCTATCATTGGCCCCGATAAAAAAGACATCGTGGCCCTTGTCTATACATTCTCTAGCCAGAGTTAAAGCGGGATAAATATGTCCTCCACTACCTCCGGCGACCATTACAATTTTCATGTTTTAATTCTACCATAAATTCAAAAGATATTTTATAAGTCAACATCCTTTTTAAGATCCGCTTCTATTCCCTCTTCAACTTTGAGGCCATATATCTTAAAAGGTATTTTTTCTCCTATTAAATAAGTTAAAAGAGGATCGATAACAATTAAAAATAAAATATTAATTATCCATTTAGGAGTCGAGCTCAGAGTAAACAATTCGATAAAAGAGCCAATTAAAATAAATTCCAAAATAAATAGAATTAAATATATAAGAATGATAGAAAATAAATAAGCTATCTTTTGTCTAAATCGCATATATAAATAATACTTAAAGGCATTAAATATATCAATACGTTTAAAACATGTTAAAATTGAAGTATGAATAAAGCGGAAACAAGGCAAAACTATCTAGAAGCTATCTATATCATTTTTAAACAAAAGGGATATGTCAGAGCGATAGATATCGCTGAATACTTAGGCTTTTCTCGACCTACAGTATCTATCGCCATCAGGCAATTTAAAGAAGAAGGCTATATTGATGCGACAACTAATGAAATAAAACTGAGTGAAAAAGGAATAATGGAAGCTAAAAAGATGTATGAGCGACACGAACTAATCGCTGATATCTTGATGAAACTCGGCGTAGAAAAAGATATAGCATATCAAGATTCCTGTTTGATTGAACATGATTTGAGTGATGAAAGTTTTGCCGCTATTAAAAATTTCTACAACAAGATGAAGGAGACATTATGAAAACAAACCCTTTAAAAAAATTAGTCACGGCACAAAAAAGTGGTAAGGCCCTTGGTATCTACTCTGCTTGTAGCGCCAACAGATTCGTTATTAAAGCAGTAATCAGAAAAGCAATTGAAGATAATTCCTGTGCCCTAATTGAAAGTACAGCGAATCAATGTGACCAATTTGGTGGCTATACCGGCATGAAGCCCCAAGACTTCAAAGATTATGTCTATGCGATAGCTAAAGAGGAAGGTATAGACACTTCTAGAATATTCCTAGGTGGTGACCATTTAGGCCCACTAACTTGGACTCATTTAAGTGAAGAAGAAGCGATGAAAAATGCCGAAGATTTGATTCGTGCTTACGTATTGGCTGGCTTTAGTAAAATTCATATCGATACTAGTATGAAAGTAGCTAGCGATGATGTGAGTACCCGTCTATCTGATGAGACTATCGCCGCTCGCGGTGTTCGTTTAGCTAAAGTAGCTCAAGAGGCTTTTGAAGAATATGCTGCTGCGCACGAAGATGCATATGAACCAGTCTATATCGTCGGAAGTGAAGTACCTATTCCTGGTGGTTCAACTAGTGCAGTAGATACTGGAGTTCAAGTAACTAAAGTTGAAGATTTTAAAAATACGGTCGCTACTTTTGAAAATGCTTTTATGGATGCGGGTTTGTCTAAAGCTTGGGAAAGAGTTATAGCCATTGTCGTTCAACCAGGAGTTGAAGAAAAAGATTCTGGTTGCACTGAATATGATAGAACTAAAGCTGTAGATTTATGTAAAGCTATCAAAGAATATCCTAATCTAATATTTGAAGGTCATTCTACTGACTATCAGACTAAGATTAAATTAAGAGAATTAGTCGAAGATGGAATTGGCATTTTAAAGGTTGGACCTGCTCTAAGCTTTGCTGCTAGAGAAGGATTATACGCTTTAGCTTATGCTGAAAAGGAAGCAATAGAAGCTTCTAAACAAAGCAATTTCATCGAAGTATTAGATAATGCCATGTTAGAAAGTGATAAAAATTGGAAGAAGCACTACCATGGAAGTGAAAAAGAAATAGCTTTTAAACGCAAGTGGTCATTCTCAGATCGCTCTAGATATTATATGCAAACTAAAAATGTTGAAGCCGCCATCGCTAAACTAATGGACAACTTCAAAGATGGTGTTCCATTAAATCTCTTAAGCCAATTCATGCCTATGCAATATACTAAAGTTAGAGAAGGCTTATTAGTTAATGACCCTGAATTATTAGTAGAAGATCGCGTAGCTAATACTATCGAAGAATATCTATATGCTACCCATCAAAAAGACTTATTCTAGTCATTAATCCTTAAAAATAAAAAGGCAAATTTAATTCAAAAAACTTATATTTGCCTTTTATTATATTTAGAAGCTTATTTCTTTTTCTTTTCTTCTTCCTTATGTTTCTTGGCGATTTGCTTATCTAATAGCTTCATGTGTTCTTTAGCCTTAGCTAAATATTCTTTAGCCATTTGGCTATCTCCCTTATTTTCATACATCTTAGATATCATAAATTCGTTGACACCCTTGTATGTATCTTCAAGGTCTTCTGTTTCGGCTATTATCTCATCTAAATACTGATATCCTTTTAAAATATAGGTATCGTAGACGATATTAGTCTCTTTTTTCATTTGCTCATTATCTAATCCTTGAATGAGATCATGATATTTCTTAGCTTTGTCCTTATTTTCAGTTGAAATATAATAATTAAAGCCCTTCATATAGATATCTTCTTTTTGTTTATTATTCAACCTACGTTTATCAAATACTTCAAAAGCAGCATCTATCTCTTTAGGTTTAGCCGAAACAATGGCTTTATTCAATTTAATATATTCAATCTGATAAGGAACAAATAAGAACCTGGTCATCTTATCTTCGATGATGCGATTAAAATTCTCATCATCATTATTCTCAATACAATTAATAATCTCTAAATATACTTTATTCTTTTTCTTATTAACAAAATAAGGTACTACTAATGCAGCAATAAGAAAAAGAATAACTAATATAATCAAACTAGGTGAAGGCATATCATTAAACTCCTTTTTAATTATTATAACATTACACGCCTTAAACTAAGAAAGGGAATGCATAAGAGCACTCCCTTTAGAAATAGCAACAATACTAATGTATTATATCTATTATGCGTGCCAAGGAACTGGAACTAATGAATCATATGTTCCTGCAGCTCCGCCGAAGATACCGAAGATACAACCAACAATACCGATTACAAGAAGCAATAGAATACATTTAGTTGCAGACCAGTTCTTCTTCTTAATTAACCAGTAACAAAGCATAGTCACTGCTAATGATAATAATCCAGGAAGGATATTATCTAACATTTGTTGAAGGTTAATTACTGATTCACCATTTGGAATTTCCATACCTAATGAAACGTTAGCGTAGTTACAAGTTAATGCACCAACGATGAAGATACCTAACATAGATGCAGCACGAGTAAATTCTTTTGCATTCTTAGTTAGTACACCGATAGCACTTGTACCTAAACGGTAAGACCAATTCATTAGGAAGTAACGTAATGCCATTTGGAAACCAAAGATAACTACAAAGTATAAGATTACACCAAGTATATTCTTATCAATAGCCATTGTAGCTGTAATACCTGCTACGATTGGATATAAAGCGAACCAGAAAATTGCGTCACCAATACCGCCAAGAGGACCCATAGCTGCAACACGTACAGAACGGATAGTCTGGATATCAGCTTTTTGTTGTTCAAGCGATAATACAATACCCATAACGAATGTTACTAAGAATGGGTGAGTATTAAAGAAGTCAAGGTTGTGAGACATTGAAGCACTTAAGTCTTCTTTGTTAGTGTGAATTTTTTCTAGGCCTGGAAGTATAGACCATAACCAACCGCCAGCTTGCATTCTTTCATAGTTGAATGAAGCTTGAAGCATGGTTGATCTCCAAACCATTTTACTGATAGTCTTTTTGTCTAAAGGTTTAGCAGGAGTAAGATCCTTATAAGTAGTCATTGTACTAGATTCCATCACCCATACCTCCATTTCCAGAGCCAACAAGATTCTTTAGCTTGATATTCATAGTGAAATCGTAAATTGCAATTGCGATACCAACAAAAGCAATTAGAATCAAAGCAGAAGATTTTGTTGCATCGATATTACCGAATAATGCTGCTGCAGCGAAACCTGCAAGGTAGATACCCCAGAATTCGTTAGACATCATAATCTTCAATAATACAGCGAAACCTACATTACGCATCATACCACCAGCGGCACCTAAACCACCCATGATCCATGAGAAGTTTTCATTAATGTTTTCAAGAACTGGAACCATTAATTCACCACCGACATAAGCGACAACTGCCATTAAAGCAAATAATGAACCTAGAATTGCACAAGAGATAACATTAACTTGTGTGATACCGGCAGGGTTTGCTTCAGCTGCAGCTTTATCTGCCTTAGGCATTAAAGTTGACATAACTGTGAATGTCAATGTTACAGCGTATTGGCCGAACAATGAGAAGATAACTGCTGTACCAAGAGCTGCATCTACGCCCATCTCGCTTCTAACAGCGAATACCATGGCAACAACTGCACCTAGTACAACGTTTGGTGGTTGAGCGCCACCGACAGGCATGTTACCGACCATCATCAATTCGTAAGTACCACCAACTACTAGACCAGTCTCAACATCACCTAGTACAAGACCGATGAGTGGACAAGCTACCATTGGACGATACAAAACTTCAGTTAATGAAAATTGGTCAATAGCAAGGATAAATGTTACGATTGCTAATAAAACAATTTGAATTACATCCATTTGATATAATCCCCCTTTCCTTTTAAATGTATGTTTTATTATTTAAATAGTACTTCTGGATCTTCTTTTGCAATATCAGGAGTTCTCTGAATGAAGATTTCTACTCCTAAATCGCGAAGTTTTCTAAATGCTTCAGCATCTGCGTCATCGATAGCTACGCTAGTTGCAACTTGGCGTTTGCCTTCTGACATATGCATATTACCGACATTTAATTGTTTGATAGGAACCCCACCTTCAACCAATTTGAGGACATCTTGAGGATTATCAACAATAATAAATATCTTCTGTGCATCACTTGCACGATGAATATTATTTATTGTCTTTTCGATAGTCCAATAACGTGTACCTGCATATGAAGGCGCTGCCATATCCATTAAACCCTGACGCATAGGATTAGAAGCAACTTCGTCATTAGCCACAAGAATCAAGTTAATTCCAATAGCACCAGACCATTGAGTAGCAACTTGTCCATGAATAAGACGATTGTCTATCCTAGTCAAAATAATATTAGGCATTGTTTACCTCCTTTCCTTGAAACAAGAAAGAATGAACTTATCTCTGTTTATATTATATCCAAATGTGAAGCAAACAAATTTGCACTTTTTATGATAGTATTTATACTTTTTAATAATTATGTGATTTATCACAATTTCTTTTTACCCATTTTTGCCCTATTAATGCCTTTTTTGAAGCGCCTTTAAAGTTCTTTCATTTTTTATCACATAATTCAACATATTGTACTTTTTAATTATTATTAACATTTTTTACTAAAAAAGGTAAAATAAAGGCAGGTAGTTATTATGTTTTCCAAAACAACAAGCAATAATTTTAAGAAGTACGGTCAAACTTTTAGAGAATCTAGTCCCAGAAAGTCACACAAGCGAAACAATCAATTAATTGTGATTGATAACAAAACCATCGATGGCCTCCTTTATGCGAATGATGATATCTATTTTCGCGTCGAAGAGGGAATAGTCTTATTACTAATAGCTAATGAAAGTGATTTCAATTCCATCGAAGCCTTCGTAGCTCATCAAGTGGTTCAAATATACAAGGGACGCTACTACAACTTTATTTCCATTACTAATAGAGCCAAGATGGAACTATCTTCGCTTAAAAGTATTGACCAAAAATTACATACATTAGAAAAACCATATATCTATAAACCTATTACTTCTGATGTTTTCATCGATGAGATATATAGCTATTACTATGTCGTTAGAAGTACTAATTATTACTTTCCTGGTGAAACTCATGACTACTTTGAACTCACTATGGTTGATAATGGAGTCCTTTATACAAAGATTGATGGCAAGCGATATACTCTGCATAAAAACGATATCATCATCTATGCACCTAAACAGTTTCATACTCAATATACTGATGATGAAAATTCTTGTTCCTATTTAACCATTGTCTTTGACATGCGTGTAAATGATATGGAGCCATTCAAGAATAATGTCTTTAGGGCTGATAGAGAGATTTATAATGTCATTGAAGAATTCATCAAGGGTACAAAAGATAAAGAGAAATACTATCATGACTTATTAGTTGTCAACTTACAAAAAATTATTATTTCTCTTTTAAGAAATAAATATAACGATAGTCATCCATTGGCTACAACTCCTATGCAACAAAAATTTGAAAGCGAACTGCTAGATGGTATACTCAATTACATCAACGAAAATATCTACTCGCCACTTACCATTGAAGAACTCTGCAAACGTTTCTCTGTCTCTAGGTCATCTCTACAAGTCTTATTTAAGAAGAATCTAAATGTCGCTCCTAAACAATATATATCGACGGTAAAACTAGAATATTCTAAGAAGTTAATCAAAGAGAGTAAGTATACTATCTCAGAGATTGCAGCTATCTGTGGTTTCAATTCCATTCATTACTTCTCTCGAAAATTTAAAAAAGAATTTGGCATCGCTCCTATCGTCTATGCCAAATCCTTTATCTCATAATCTAAAGGCGCCAAAAGGCGCCTTTAATTAATAAAATTTAGATTCCGTCATCTTCACTATCGTCATGACTTGTAACACCACTTAGTTTAAATTCAACTACTTGGTCTTTACCAGTATTCAAAGCCATTTCTACTAGTGATTCAACATCTTCGACAAATTGTCTAGCCATGCTGATTTCACATAACATAGGTAGATTAGTACCACCCAATACGTGAACTTTTTCATAGTTACCAACAGCTACTTCAACAGCTGTCTTAAATGGAGATCCTCCGGGCAAATCAGAGAAGACGATGATGCCATCGCATTCTTTTAAGCTTTCATATGCTTCTTTTAAATCTTTCGCCAAAGTTTCTGTTGTGTCTCCTTTGAAATCAACTGCACAATAATTCTTTTGTGGACCAGCAATTAAATCTAGAGCTGCGGTTAAACCAGTTGCAAATAAACCATGTCCCGTAACAACAATTCCAACCATCTTTAATTCTCCTATCTCTTTTTATATTGATATATGATAACACCTTGAACCACACGATTCACCTCGCCACTTGGACAAGGATTGTCAGGTGTAATACCCATCTTAATTGATTTAAATAAAGCTAATGTCTGAGCAACAGTGATATATTCTAAGCCAAGATAGATATTATTTAGTCGCACATCATTATCAAATGAAATAAATAAATCGACAAGCTCACTAATTTTTTCATCAATATAAGAGCCAACAGCAACTATCTTATTGCCATTTCTTTGTGTTGACATCTCTTTGATGATATCATATTCATATTGTCTAGTATATTCATCATCGCTCAAATATACGACTGTCAATGTCTCAGGATTAATTACTGATTTAGGACCGTGTCTAAAGCCCATTGGTGTATCAAAATTAGTATCAATAATACCCTTGGTCAATTCACATAATTTTAATGAAGACTCTTGAGCTACACCCTTATTAGTATTAGAACCTAAATAGACGATGCGTTTAAAATCAAAGTCATCGATTAATTTAACTACATCTGTATACTTTTCATCTAAGAATACTTGAGCTTTTTTGGCGATTTCATCTACTGTATCTTTAAGTGTATCTAATGAATCTAGATTGAATGATAAAACAGTAGCTAGATACATATTAGAGAAAGAAGATGTCATTGCAAAGCTTTGGTCATGAGTCTCCTCAGTCAAATTAATGGCATAACAATTATCTTTGCCAATAGCATATTTTGATAAGGCTCCCTCATGATTACAAGTTACAAAGAGATGATAAACTTCATCACAAACCTCATTAGCACATTCAACAGCAGCTACAGATTCAGGTGAATTGCCTGAGCGAGCAAATGAAACTAAGAGAGTTGGTTTAGTTCTTGACAGATAGTTTTCTGGGCAAGCGACAATATCTGTAGTCGCATATGATTTAGCCTTATAATCAGTCAAAGTATTTAAATAAGAATAAACAGCATTACCTACAAATTCGCTAGTTCCTGCTCCTGTCAAAATGATATCGTAATCTTGTCTAGAAGTTACTTTTTTTATTAGTGCAGCAATAGCTTCAGATTCATTACAGACTTGTCTGTAAGTCTTGAGCCAAGTACTTGGTTGTTGGTATATTTCTTTTGATGTCCAATAGGCATTCAAGTCTTTCCAAGACTGCTCATCTTTTGCGAAAATCATATATTTTCCTCCTTTTTCTCTTCAAGAAACATTATATATTTTTTTATATACAAGACTAGTAGATTGCTAAATAATACAAATATTTTGTTAATTTGTGTTGCTATCTGTTATACTTTATTTAGGAAGTATCTGCTATGAAGAAACAAAATATATTACTCGAAGGTCGCAACATCTTCACTGACCGTCAAGGAAGACCGGTCTATTATGTCAAATCTAAAAAAAGAGGATATCGCATATCTAAAAATCTCGAAAATTCTTTTAAAACCTATTATTCTCGTTATATTTTAACGATATTAGTATTCATATTTTTATATATAATATTCAAACTCAACATTTATATTTCTATCGCCTTAAGCTTAGCTGCTTTTGCCTTCATGGAATATAAATTTAGAAAATTATTGAATAATTGCACAATAATCGAAAATTATGAACCTCATAAAGAAGATAAAAGAGCCCTATCTTTATCTACTCCTCTATCGGGATTGATATTAAGATTTATCTTATATCTAGCTTGTGGCATATTACTACTAGTTAATGCCTATATCTCTTCTGATATTCAAGGGCAACCCATCTTACTAGGTTTTTCATGGGCAGTATCATGTGTCATGATATATTTCTCTATCCGTTATTTATTAATCATCATTCAAAAACTTAAAGAAAAATAATCTATTTTACACAATAAAAATAAAGGTGGTATGAACATTAATTTTCGTACCACCTATTTACATAATGTCCACCGATTCTTAAAGGGCAAGATTTTAAACTATAAAGTAATTTAGATTATAATCTTTAATTTATTTAGCTACATCTCATTCACTTTCTAAATAATAACGATGAGGATTTTCTTCATCTCTTAT
>CASEQH010000032.1 GCA_949290085.1 uncultured Bacillota bacterium
TCATAGATCTTCAAGCCATTCATATAATTATCATCTATAAGTAAATAATCTTGTTGAGATGGCAATTCATTAGCATCAGAGACAATAGCATATTTACCACATAAGAAGGATATCAATCCTTGATTATGCATATCAATTGCCCAGGAATTAGCGCCATCAAGTAAATGGTTTTTAAGTGGTGTTAAGGAGGGCTCAAGAGTTGAATCATAGGTAGAAAAACCTTTTAAGCCATAATTGAGATAACCATTATATTGAACATCTTGAAACAAAGAAGGGGCTACATAAATACGATAGAAAGAAGCATTATTCTCTTCCTTTAAAGAATCAAGATAATACATAAAATCACCAGGACTATTTTCCAAAGTATGATATGTTTGATGGATATATTCATCGTCATATTGAGAATTTAAGTTGATAGTTGTATAGATGAAAGAAGTTAAAGATAATTCAATAATGATATATATTAGACAATATCTTTTAGCTTTTTTACTTTTTAAGATAAAGCACAAGCCAAGATAGATAATCACAAAGAAAAGACAAAAGTAATATTGATAGCTATAAGTTATAAAATCAAATTTATAGATTAGCCATATCAAAGGTATTGCGAGTAATAGAATAATAACGATGATGATTATGGTCTTCTTTAATAGATTAAAGTCAATTTCTTCTAGTTGTTCATACATCATACAGAAGTGAATGATAAAGATAGGGATAAAGAAGAAGAGAAAACGGAAAGAAGCCTCACTATTGCCATGGATTATTTGTGACACAAAAGGACAAAGAATAATGATAGCTATGGTTAGATATAAGAAGATGATTGAATAATCATGTCTTTTGATTTTAATCTTAAATAATTGAGGAAGAAAGAGAATAAATAAAGTAGAGACGTATGGTAGTAGCTCACTTAATGCGTATTTACCCACATCAAAGACATTTTGATATTGTTGAGAAAGGAATAGTTGGCTTGGCACAAGAGGAGCTATTAATAGATTAAAGTAGGTTTTAAGTGGATATAGTAGTTCTATATCAGTCGCAAAACGGTCACCCTTTAAAATGTATAGAATTGTTGGCAGGGTAAATATAGCTGTACTTAAAGCCGCTAAAATATAGACTAAAATCATAGATAAGATAGGCTTTAATGCTTTTTTAAATGAATGCTTGATACTATAGTAGCGATAGAGATAATAGACAGGTGAAAGTATTGAAGTGATAAAGAATAGATACCAATTCATTATGAGCAAGCTAAAGGTCATCACATAAAAGAGTAAGTATTTATTTTTCTTAATCGCATAGTCTATGCCTAATAAATATAATGGAAATAATGCATAGAAAGATAAAAATACCCATTGTACATTAAAGAAGATAGCCCATGCAGAAAAACTATATAATAGTCCACCGATAATAGCGGTTTTATCTTTGAACCCCCATTCTTTGAGGAGGAGGTACATGGTGAGTGAAGCAACTAAGTGTTTAACGATAATTAAAATTGAATGAATAATCGGAAAAGAAAAAGGCAACAAAAGACTAAGATAAGCAAAGATATCACCCATGAGATAATATGTTTTACTAGAGAAGAAGTCTGAACCAAGAAAGAGATTGAAACTGTAAAAGGGCAGACTTCTTTGGTTGATTGATTCATGGATGATATTAGAAAACTCATTGTAGAATGGTTGCCATTGTTGGACGATGTCGTATGAGAATAAATGTGGATTACCACTTATTAAATTGGGCAAGAAATAAAAAAATAGGATTAGCAACGATAATCCTTCTAATATCAATACTGATTTAAAATGACGTTTGATTTGCACAGTGAAATTATATCACAGCATATTATGGAGTAAATGATATAATAGACGCATGGATAAGCAATTACTTAAGAATTATATTTACAATATTTCCTATCAATTAGTAAAAATAGTATTCCCGTTAATAACTGTTCCCTTCCTATATTCACATATAGGTGCAGCTACTTTAGGTATTAGTGACTTCGCTAGCAATATTGCCGCTTGGTTTATTCTCTTTGGTATCTTAGGAGTCAATACCTATGGTAATAGAGAGATAGCTAAAATCAGAGATGACAAAGATAAGCTGAGTAAGACCTTCTTTGAAATATTTGCCATGCAGGCAATCAATATGCTTATCGCGACAATATTCTATTTTATCTATGTCTTTATTACTGTTTCGGAAAATCTTGATATTTATATCTTAACTGGCTTAATATTATTAGCTTCGATGTTTGATATCACTTGGTTTTTCTATGGTGTTGAAGATTTTAAGAAGGCCAGTATTCGAAATATCATCGTTAAAGTCATCGGTGTTAGCTTAATTCTTTTAGTTATTCGTAAACCTGAAGATTTATGGTTATATGTCTTGATCAATTCTGGCTCTGAACTCATTGGCCAAGCCATCATGTTTTTTCAGCTTAAACAATATATTGACTTCAAGAAAATTAATTTAGTAGAGGCTTATCGCAACCATTTCAAGAATACCTTTGTCTTATTCTTGCCAACTATCGCCATCAGTATTTATACCCTATTAGACCAGACAATGTTGGGATATTTGTATAATACTCTACATCTAAATTACTATAAGACATCAATGAGCATTATTAAGATGTTCTTATATTTCATCACTTCTATTGGTTCAGTCATGTTACCGAGAGTTACTAATGTTTATTACAATGATGGTGATGGACAAAAGAAAGCTCAAGAAATGATTAAACAGACAATGAAGATAGCCTTATTATTTGCCATTCCTATGTGCTTTGGCATGATGGGTATAGCTAATCGTTTCATTTCTTGGTATTTACCTAGCGATCCTGAGATAGCTTCACTTATCATCTTAGGTTGCCCTATTATC
>CASEQH010000033.1 GCA_949290085.1 uncultured Bacillota bacterium
TTAAACTCTTCCCAAGGGTCACCATAGTCAAAGCGATTGAAATCGATGATGTATAAGTCATTATTTCTATCTAGCATCATATTGCCGATATGATAATCACCATGTTGGAAGGATTGGGGACGACCTTTTATTAAGTGTCTATGGGACTTAATATAATCGATAAAGGCTTGGCCACCATCATATTTAATTGGTGATTTTTGATAGTTTTCAAGTCGTTTATCGATTTTCTTGTTGAAGCGAATATCCCAATTTTCAATATTTGTAGTAGGTAAAGAAATGCTATGCATTGTCTTTAATAGCTTACCAGCCTTTATACCATAGGCATATTGTTCATCTTTAGAGAAATTATTAATCACTTTCTCGAAATCTTCGCCATCGATATAAGTTTGAATGGAGTAGATCCCCTCTTTTAAAGTGCCGAATTCTAAGGCTTCACACATGGGTATATGCATGGACGCAAGTTTATGCATGATCTCAAATTCTGCTTTTTTCTTTTCATACTCCTCTAAAGGAGAAATTCTGAGTAAATATTTATTGCCTTTTTCATCTTCAATACAATACTTTTTATCCTTAGACCAACCTTTATCGATGAGTATTTTGGAATCGAAATTATATCTTGGCATATTTATAAACCCCCTATGGTGTTTAAATTCTATCATAAGCTCTTAAATAGAGATAATTTTGACAGTCTTTTTATCATTAATATATAATTTTGGTGTCGAATGGAGATGATTATTTGAAAAAACACTTGAGACTATTAATTACAGTATTAGCTATATTAGTGATTGCTATTGCTCTATCGTTCTTTAACGGTTTAAATGGCAATGAAGAATTTGAGGTGACAGAACCCACTCAGATGGCTAGTAACGAAAATGAAAATATGCATTTAGGTTTTGGTGTATATACATATGTATCACCAATTGATGCCTTTGGTATAGATGAGGGAAAATTACAGGATGGGCAACTATTAGTCAATACTGCCCATGCTACATTGATAATTAATAATGATAGCAGAATAGTATATGCTTATCTCGACGAAGTAGAAAATAGTATTCTCTTTAATGAAGAGGGGAAGATTATCACTAGTAAAGATGTAGAGGAATGGCCTTCTTTAAAAGAAACTGATGAGGCCTTTAATTCTGAGATGGCTTTTATTGAATCTTCGATTATTGGTATGTCTCAGACAGAGGTAGAAAATTATATTGAAGGTTTAAACCAAGAGGATTTTGCCTCCATTGATCTGAATTCATGTTTAATCAGCATAAATAACGCCTTTAGTAATACTAAAGGTCTAAGCTCAGTACAAAATGTCGGCGTTAGTACAGTGACAAGATATACTCTCACCGACGCTAGTGAAGAGACTAATGGCGATATTGATGTAATCACTACTTTTGCGCTAGTGACAACTAGCGAAAGCGATAGTATTACAGGTGTAGTCTTTGATGAAGTAGAGACTAATGCACAGATTGATATCAATGGTAAGGTACTCACTAGTCGTTTTGATACGCGCACTAAGGTAGAAAAGTGCATCGATGGACAAATTGAGGAAATATCTTCGATTCCTGCCTACTATTTAGAAGATATTAATGCCCTAGAAGAAAAAATGATGGGTTTAAGCTTAGAAGAAGCATATAATTTAAGTGAAGATAGCGAATTTCTTCAAAGCTTAAAAATTGTGACTGACGATTTATTCTATGCCTTCTTGAAGGCTAGTGAAAATATGATTCCTTGGTATTAAATATGATTTGTGAAAACTGTGGAGCTAAATTTGATGATGAATTAGAGCGTTGTCCTTATTGCGGTACGATGAATGCTAAAGGAGCTTTTAAATCTTATCGCAAGAAATTATTTGGGATTAAAGATAATCTCGGCAAGCTCGATGATGAAGCTTATTCCTCTTTGCAAGAGTTAATCATTAAGTCTTTACTTAAAACTTTTGTAATTCTTTTAATCTGCGTCGCTATTGGGATAGTGATAGGTTTTATGCTTCCAAGAACTTACTCTGATGCCGACTATGAACAAAGAATTTATGATGAAGTAGTTTGGTTAGCTGAAAATGATGCAGCCTTAAGTGAAGCTTTAAATAATCGAGACTATGCGACTTTAGAAGCTTTGAGAGAAGAGAATTATGGAGCTTTTTACGAGTGGAATCACTATGATATCTATACCTTGATTGGCGCTGAAGAAGAATTTGATGAAGCTGTCGCAGAAGCATTAGAAGATATTAATAGTCTTGACTATAACTCTTTCTATATTGCTGATGGTCTATGCATACTCTATAATCCTGAATCGATAGTGAATGTCAACTTTGATGAAGAAGAATTAGCTATCTATACTGATATGGTAAATAATATAAATGAGAAATTCTTAAGCTTAGGACTAGATGCAGAAGATACTAGAAGATTATATGATGAATGCAGTTATGAATATGGAGTAGACAGCGAGAGACTCTCAGAGGCTCTGAGCGAGGTAAATCATGATTAAGTGTAAAAACTGTGGTGCGCAACTTGATATCAATACTGAGGTTTGTCCATATTGTGGAACTGTTAATGATGAAGCGACTGAGCATGTCAAAAAGATGCGGCATTTTGAATCGGATTACGCCAATGTCAAAAAAGATGTCTTTTCTAATGTCAAGACCTTCTCTAAGGGTTATGGTAGTCTCATCATTTTGATTGTCTTGCTTGTAGCTTGTCTAGTAAGCATCTTTGTGGGTGGGGCATCTTATTCTATTATTGAAGCTATCTCTAATACTAACTATCAAAATAATAGAGAAGAAATCATAGCCAAAATTGAAAATTATATTGAAAATGAAGAGTATGAATTATTTGATGCCTATATGACATCGATTGAATATAATACTTATATCGATGATTTTAACCCTTATCGTCAATTATTGCAAATGACAGGTTACTATCAAAGGATTAGACAAGATATTTTCAATTATATCTTTGAAGCTTCTACTTATAATAATCCTATCGATGACCTAGTCCAGCAAGTCTCTAACTTCTATGAGACAGCTTATGAAGATTATTATGATGATAGTATTGATTGCAGTAAGTTGATAGCTAAGGTTGATGACTTGATGATAAAATATTTTAATTTTACTAGTGATGATATTCTGTGCTTACATGAGGGAATAAGCGAAAGCGAATTATCAACGATATTATATGAGCGAATGGAGGCTATTCATGAAGAGTAAAATAGCTAAGCGAGTTATCAATATATTGACAGTTCTATCGGCCGTCTTCTTAATCATCTTTGTCGCTTTTGTCACTAACATTATTCTTTCGGATTTAGAATATGCCAATAAAAAGAATCAATTTAGTGACTTCCATTATGCTTATTCGGAAAATCGCTTCTATGACATGTACCTGATGACGGTTGAAAATGAGGTTAGAACTGGTGAATTATATCAAGATACTAGTCAATATGAACTATTTAGCGAATGTTTCTACTATATGATTTCTTATGATGAAACTAATGATGAAACATATAGAGAAATATATGAAGAAACTTATGAAGAGATAGAGTGGGAATTTTTAAAAGCCAAGCTCAATGAAATAAGTTTAACGATGAATGAAGAATGAAAAAAATGCTCGTTATTGAGCATTTTCTTTTCGCGATACTATCTGTTTAACTACTCTAATAGGACCGTCTTCATAATAAACTTCTAATTCATCACCTAAATCTAAGAATAAGATATATTCCTTATAAGCATCATCGAAGGCTATCTCATATATATTGCCAGCGCTTTGGATATAGTAGATGGTATTTCCTTCATAGATGACAGTTTCGATATTCTCAATGATGATAGTAGTTTCATTTAGGTCACTATAGATAATAGTTGGATCATTGCTGATTTTTTTAATCAATTCATCAATCGCTGTCTTAGTATCCTTATCGGCAGAGATGGTATAGACTTGTTGATAGTCTTGAGCATCAACCATGGCATACATCTTTACAAGTCCAGCGCTATCTTTTAAAGATAAGAGATAGACCGGTTTATTGTCGACGTTAACTAAAACTGGGAAGGTAGCAGTATAGCCATAGTTTAAAACTTCGCCTTCAGCTGAAGCCATGACTGAATATTCATCAGCACCTGATGTCGGTATGAGTTGGGCTTGATGGGTTCTAAGATTCACAAGGGCAAAACCGATGTTTGAATCATCAGCTACTACACTAGTCATACCGGTATAGAGCCAAATGTCACCATTTTTAGCAATGTAGTTATAGCCTTCGCTAGTTTGAATGACACCTTCTTGGCCAATGAAGGAATTAAAGAAGCCATTAGAATATCGACCATAGTCATTTAGTTCTTCATTGACTAAGTCTTCTGGATAAATTCTATCTACCCATGTAGGGATATCTTCGATGGCATATTTAGTAGATGAACCATCGATAGGGTTAAATAAGACTGCCCCCGTTACTCTCTTTAAGGCATTGACACCATTATAGGTATAAGTTGTACATACATAGTATGGATTGCCTTCTTCATCAATTTCAAAAGTAGGAGAACCAAAGATATCAAATGGATAAGAGAAGCGAAGCTTACGCATCAAATCTTCATTGAAGTAGGCGCTAGGTACATAACGCATCTTCTTATCTAAACGATTTAAAGCTGTCTCACCGGTCGTCGTATTGACAATGATATAGCCAGGAATACCTTCGCCTCTATTTTTGAGATACTTGATAAAGCCATCATAGCTAAGTGGTGTTACTCGATAAGTGCCTTCTTTATAAGATATTTGCGAATATTCATCCGAAGCTGTAAATTGAGAGACAAGGTCTATCATTTCGCCCATCACCTTATTACCGAGATTTGAAGCGCTGTCACGGTCAATAATGGCTGTTGTATTGAAAGAATAGGCAGGTATTTCATCGAAGGATACGCTTTCGATGTTAATACGATTGGCATAGGTTCCAGCCATGAATAATGGCGAATAGATAAGAGTAGTCACAAAGATGTAGACTATTGAAATAGTAATGATACCAAGGCATATCTTAGAAGATAATTTAGAAGCTTTGATATCAGGGACAGTCATCGTCTTAGTTGCAATTTTAACTTTCTTTTGGCTAAAGGATATATCTAAGAAGAAATATTCTAGAGCTAAGAAGATAATAAAGAACCAAAATTTAATATCGTGGATATTAATGGCTGGAAGCAATAAATAATATAAGACAAGGGCGGATATTAGGATAACCGCCACTTTAATAATATTCTTTTTCATACTTATTTCTGGTCTTTAATAACTTCACTTAATGCTGATAGGGTACCGGCGACATCCTGTATAGAACTAGGGATGATTAGCTTAGTAGCCTGACCATCAGCGACTTTCTTAAGTGTTTCATAGCTTTGTAATGTCAAGTATTCCTTGCTAGGAGTTGATTCAGAAATCTTTTTGACACCATAGGCCTCAGCGTCATAGATGATTTCTAGAGCTCTTGCCTTACCTTCAGCTTCGGCTATCATCGATTCTTTCTTCGCTACAGCGCGCAAAATCATCGCTTCTTTTTCACCTTCGGCTTGTAAGACAGCTGCACGTTTTTCACCTTCGGCCTGTAATATCTTCTCTCTTCTTTCTCTTTCGGCACGCATTTGTTTTTCCATGGTATCTTGGATATCTCTTGGTGGAATGATGTTCTTAACTTCGACACGATTTACTTTGATACCCCAAGGGTCAGTAGCTTCATCGAGAATAGAACGCATCTTTGAATTGATGATATCGCGTGAAGTTAAAGTTTCATCTAGTTCGAGGTCACCAATGATATTACGCAAAGTAGTAGCTGTAAGATTTTCTAGTGCGCTGATTGGTTGTTCGACACCATAGGTATATAATTTAGGATCAGTAATCTGAAAGTAGACTACTGTATCAATTTGCATAGTTACATTATCTTCAGTGATAACGGGTTGTGGTTCAAAATCCATCACGATTTCTTTTAAAGATACCTTATTGGCAACACGGTCGACAAAAGGAACTAAGAAGTGGGGACCTGTATGCCAAGTCTTGCAATAAGTTCCCAGTCTTTCAATGACATAGGCCTTAGCTTGTGGAACGATGCGAATCAAATATATGATTACAGCGAAGATAATAAGTAATACTACAATAAACATAATAATAGAAAGTATTGTTTCAAACATTTGGATGACCCCCCTTTACTTAATACTTTTTACAACTAACTTTGATCCATCAATAGCTAGTATCTCTACCTTTGTGCCAACAGGAATAGGCTTTTCTTCATCGCTTATCACATTCCATATGACGCCATTAATTTTGATTTCACCATATTCATATTCTGATATCTCCTTGATCAAATAAGTTCTTTGATGAATTAGCCTATCAGCATTAGTTGCAATTATATTGCCTCGAAAATATTTACTAGCTATAGGTCTAATTAATGCGAGTGACAAGATTGATACGGTAAAGAATATGATTATCTGGATGCCGATACTTAAATTTAAGAGTTCAGCAATCATGGCTGCCAAACTTCCAACCGCAAACCAGATAGATACTAGAGCTTGGGTTGTGATGATTTCTACAATAATGGCGGCAACTAGAATAATTAGCCATAGATAAATATAATTCATCTCATTCTCCTTTCAGTGAATCACTAAGATTAACAATGAGCATGTCTTTGTCGTCATCATAATATGCACTGTACTTTTTATTGATGGTCTCATCATTGACAATTTTGGCTATCTGTTGAATAACTGTCTTATTCGAAATGCGAGCATAGCCCTTGCCGACGGATATCTTGTGCAGATTTTCTAAAGGTATTAAGCCCTTATCAATTGAATTCTTACTTATGCCTTTGATGGCCATCTGTTTAGCTTTAAAGTCGAATCCTATCATACACCAACGGTAATCTTTAAAATGATTAGCTGCAGCTGTATTTAATGTGATATTGGTAGGATAGACAGTAATAATCATTGCAAAATTATTTCCTTGAACCCATTCAAACATCTCCTTCACCACCTAGCCTAATATTAGCATTTCTTGTATAAATATTCAATATCTTATAATTATTATTTATCTCTATATCTGAAAATGGTAGAATAATATTGAGGTGAAGAAATTGAATATTTTGTTTTTGCTTACCCCTAAAGCTAATGTGGCTTGCCTAGATGATTCATTGACTGTAAGACAGGCAATAGAAAGATTTAAAGCTCATGGATATACGGCTATGCCCATGATTTCTAAGGAAGATGGTCAATATCTAGGAACGATTTCTGAAGGTGACTTATTGTGGAATATAGTTGATAATTCATATCCTGATATTAAGGAATTAGAAAACTATAAAGCAGTTAAACTATTAAAAAAATACTTTATGCCCGCAGTTAAAGTAGATGCCAAGTTGGATGATGTACTCAGAATGGTTTTAAGTCAAAACTTTGTACCAGTGGTCGATGATCGAAATATCTTTATGGGTATTGTAACTAGACGTTCAATCATTAATTATTACTATCAGAAAGAAAAAGAAAGCGAACATCATAATTAAATACTTAAAGGTGATATATAGATTTGTTTATCACCTTTTTATTTATATATTTATATTAATAAAGCCCCCTTAGGGAGCTTATATCTTGATTTTTAATAAAGTTCATCAAACTTATATTTGATGGAATCCTTTTCAGTGATAGTTCTTATCACTCTAGCTGGTACACCTGCCGCAAAAGAATTATCGGGAATATCTTTAGTGACGACACTGCCAGCACCGATGACACAATTATTGCCAATGCTTACGCCAGGGCAGACTGTCACATCAGCACCGAACCAACAATCATTACCTATTTTTACTTCCTTGGCATAACATAAGAAACGCTCTTTACCATCGCTGCACGTCATGCCTCTTCTTTCGCTGGCAATCATTGGGTGCAAAGGAGTAACAATAGTTACATTAGGACCAAATTTATTATCATCACCAATAGTGACTTTCGCATCATCTTGCACAGTGAAATTAAAATTCATGAAACAGTTTTTACCAATTGTAGTATGGCAACCATAGTGAAAATGAATGGGCCCTAACATGAGTGTGCCATCACCTATTTCATTTAATAATTCTTTAAGTATTTCTTTTCTTTCTTTTTCATCCTCTTCAAACAGATTGTTAAATTCTTGACTTAAACGATGAGATTTTAGTTTCTTTTTAACCAATTCCCCATCTTCCGATGCAAATAGCAGCCCTTTAAAGATTCTCTCTTCTTCTCTCATTTAGAAATTCCTTTCCGATTAATCTTTATACATATCAAGTCTATTTTTAAATGCTTTTTTAAAGATGACAGCAACTATCACAGCTAAAATGGCTTCGGGCACACCGTTAGT
The DNA here is from genome assembly GCA_949290085.1 of uncultured Bacillota bacterium. Classification (GTDB taxonomy): domain Bacteria; phylum Bacillota_I; class Bacilli_A; order Erysipelotrichales; family Erysipelotrichaceae; genus CALUZH01. The sequence continues at coordinate 8,325 of CASEQH010000033.1, forward strand.
GAGGACGGTAGTGCCGATGATGATAATTAAGGATTGGCCTAAAAGCGTAGAGTACAATTCGCCAAAGAATAAGGCTATTCCTAACATGACACCAATAGTATTAGTCATGCTGCCGATAAAGGCTGCTAGGCCAAAATTGTTCGTTTTTTTAATTGCTAGAGCAGTAAAGGTTCCAGTTAAGATGCGTGGAACAAAGCAGATAATCAGGCTAAAGAAGTTGCCTGATATCTTACCAAAACTATAAAAAGGTGTAAAGATAAAAGCCATTGGTGATGGGGGCATGAAGGTCCAGACCATAAAAGAGAAAAGTCCGGCAAAAAATCCCATTAGACTGGCATATTTGACATCCATGAATAGGCCTGTAACAATGACGGGTATCATGGCCAGAGTCATCACTATCGGTCCTAGTGCTGGTAAAGAACCTAATGGTGTAAAACAGAAGATAATTTCTATTCCTAATAAAATAGCAAATAAAGTTAATTTTTTAATTTTCATATTCTCATCTCAATAACGTATCATTATCATTTCTTGGTATCATATCCGCTTCATAGAAGTCTAGAGTTTCCTCTTTAGAACGTTTGCTAGCTTTCACCCAAGCATGGTAAGCGGTAGATAGATTAGATTTCTTTTGGCGGTCAATTTTAGAAGGCAAAAGATAGTTAAATAGACAACCGAAGGCTGCACCGATAGCTGTATCAATAATTCTTGCTATGGTATAGGCAGCATAATTGTCTTCGGGTTGAGTATACATGACGACAAAATAGATTACGATGGCTGGTTGTATAGCTCCGCTTGAACCTAATATGGTATTAAAATATAAAAGTAAAATGACGCCAATAGCCATATAGATTTCAGGCAAGATATTTAAGGGATTGGTCCAATAGATGTGATATAGAAGTAAGATTACCACTCCACCGGTCAGTGTTCCGATACTTCGATTAAATCCATGACGGAAACCTTCGTTGAATTGGCTGCCACAAGAGAAGGCAGCTCCAATGAGAGCGAAACAAGGGTTACGCTTTAATAGATAGATGTAGATAATGCCTAAGATTAGACAAGCTAGGGCAGTTTTGGTGGTTCTAAGCCCTATTTTAGGCATAGCTTTCCTTTTGTTCATAAGTTATATTCCTTAGTTATGTATAGAATCATTTTAACATAAGGAAGATTGATATTTAGTTAAAAAAGTCGTCATTACAGACGACAATTAGTGATTTGATTCTTTATTTTCGTGATGTCCGAGATGCTCTAATTCATGTTCGAATTTACGCTTGTGCATTTTCTGTTCTTGTTTTGACTCTATCTCATGATTGATTATAATGGCTAAGAACATCCTGATTAGAATCAGACATCCAATGAAGATGATATCTTCATATGACTGAACGATGACTGTATGTAATATTTCGCCAATCAACAAGAATTCGAGTGCTAAAGCCAGTCCTTTAGATAATTGCAGATGGACGGGTTGTTTTTTTATATAGGTAATTAGGCCTTTGATTCCGCTATATATCAAAACTACAACACCTACGTATTCGAAAAATAGAACACCATATTCAATGATGGTATGTAACACTTCGCTTCCTATCTCTAACATTTAATTCTATCTCCTTTCAATCCAAAATATTGTATCATACTTTTAATAAAATACACTTTTTTTCTAATCGATAATGATAAAATAATAGTGAAAGAAGAGGTATCTACCAATGGACACCCCAATACAAGAATAATTTTTAAATATTAAAACACATGACGGAGGTAGCTTATGAAAAGGTTTAGTAAGAGGCTTTTGTCTTTGGCACTCGTTGTCGGATCTTTATTTCTTTTCTCGTGTGAGAAAGAAAATAGTGATTATATCGTAATAGATATAGATGATGATGATAATTATTTGCTCATTGAGAATGTCCTTAGTGATAGTCGCTATCGAAAATCGGAAAGAGATGGCGATACTATAATTTTTCCTAATAATCTAAAAGCTAATGTAAATGAGGTCTATACATATCTAGATATTGATCAAGATGACTTTTGGCAAAAGGTAGTTAAAGAGAAAGAAACTGATGTCGAAGATGAAGACTTGGTATTGAGTGCTATTAGATATACCGATGATAGCGCAGAATTAATATATGTCTGCGATATCAAAACTGATAAGTGGAAAGTATATTCTTATAGTTCTATCTTAAAAAGAGATGGTGAGTACTACACTATCAACTATGATGTAGAAAGTGATGGAGAAAACAATTCGCTTGTAGACCAAGACTTTAACAACCCACATGCGTCATTTGCCCAAGTGTTTTATGATATAGATGATTGGCCGTTAGAAAAGTTTGAAGACTGGTTTGAATTAAATGATTTTACATATGAATTTAATGAATGACTGACTATATAGGGTATGTGATGTCTATATGCATCCATATCCTTTTTCTAGTAAAAATAATTAGCACTCTTATTGACAGAGTGCTATATAAGTGTATAATAGGTCTTAGTCAAGGAGGAAAATATATGATTAAACCATTATATAACAATGTTTTATTAAAAAAAGAAAAAGCCTTAAACGAGACTAAAAGTGGTATTATTTTAAGCCAAAAAGAGAAAGACGAAGACTATGCTGTGGTTGTGGCAGTAAGTGATTTAAAAGAAGTTAAAATCAATGATAAAGTGTACACTATGCCTTTAAAAGCCGGTGACAAAGTAATGTATAAAAAGTATTCTGGCACTAATATCAAAGATAATGATGAAGAATATATCCTTATCTCAGCTGAGGATATACTAGCTATTGTAGAATAGGAGTGATTATTTATGGCAAAAGAGATTAAATATTCAAAAGATGCACGTAGTGAGATGCTCAAGGGCGTTGATACCCTAGCAAATGCCGTTAAGACTACTTTAGGCCCTAAGGGTCGTAACGTCGTATTAGATAAGGGCTATGGTTCACCACTAATTACTAATGATGGTGTTACTATCGCCAAAGAGATTGAACTTGAAGAACCATTTGCTAATATGGGCGCTAAGCTTATCTATGAGGTTGCCAATAATACTAATGATACTGCAGGTGATGGTACTACTACTGCTACTTTATTAGCTCAATCAATGATTCATAAGGGTATTGATGCAGTTGATAAGGGTGCTAATCCAGTATTACTTCGTGAAGGTATTGAGATGGCATCTAAGAAGGTTGCAGAAATCTTATTAGAGAAAGCACATAAGATTGATTCTAGTAATGATATAGCTTCAGTTGCTTCTATATCTAGTGGATCACACGAAATTGGTCAGATAATTTCTGATGCGATGGAAAAGGTTGGCAAAAATGGTGTTATCAATGTCGATGAATCTAAGGGCTTTGATACATCACTTGAAGTTACTGAAGGCTTAAGATATGACAAAGGATATATTTCTCCATATATGGTAAGCGATAGAGAAAAGATGTCTATTGAAATGGATAATCCATTAATCATGGTAACTGACCAAAAGATATCTATCATCCAGGATGTCTTATCATTACTTGAACAGATTGTTCAAATGAATAAGCCATTATTAATTATCGCTGATGATATTGAAAATGAAGTTATTTCTACACTCATCGTCAATAAATTAAGAGGTACATTTAATGTCGTAGCTACTAAGGCTCCAGGATTTGGCGATAACCAAAAAGATTCCTTGAGCGATATAGCTATTTTGACTGGCGCAAAATTCATCTCTAAGGACTTAGGTATGAATCTAAAAGATATGACTATTGATGACTTAGGTACATGTAAGAAGGTTATCGTTGAAAAAGATCATACAACTTTAATTGAAGGTGCTGGTTCTAAAGAAGAATTTGATGCTCGTGTCAAAGAGATTGAACATCTAGTTGCCAATACTGATTCAGAATATGACAAGAAACGCCTACAAGAACGTTTGGCTAAACTTACTAATGGTGTGGCTGTCATCAAAGTTGGTGCGACAACTGAAACTGAATTAAAAGAGAAGAAATTAAGAATTGAAGATGCTTTAAATGCTACTAAGGCAGCTATCGAAGAAGGTATCGTTGTTGGTGGTGGTGCATGTCTAGTAGAAATCTATAAGACTTTAAAAGAAACTTTAACTAGCGATAACCAAGATGTCTTAAAGGGTATTCGTGTCGTACTTGACTCTTTGACCGAACCACTATATCAGATTGCTGAAAATGCTGGTTATAATGGTAAAGACATCGTTGAAAAACAATTACAAAAAGATACTAATATTGGCTTTGATGCTAAGAATGGTGAATGGGTAGACATGTTTGAAAAGGGCATTGTCGATCCATGTAAGGTTACAAGATCTGCCATTTTAAATGCTGGTAGTATCTCTGGACTATTCATCACAACTGAAGCTGCTGTTGGCGAAATTAAAGAAAAAGAAACTGCTATGCCAAATCCAGGCATGGGAATGTACTAATAGTTAGATGATATTTTAGCCCTAGACTTATGGTCTAGGGTTTTTTATAATTTTTACTATGAGAATAAGTAATGGAAATTTAATTGTTGAAAAGATAAAAGAGAATTATCATATCATTCTAGATGAGCATCTCTATGAAGCTGATTTAAATCATCCATCCGCTATTAAAGTAGGCGACGATATTATTCCTTTTAATAGTCCTAGATATACAAAAATTATTAGTTATAAAGACCATGAAGCGATAGAAACATATTATGAAAATATGGCTGATACAAACTTATGTTTAAAGACATTAGTATACATTGGTGATGATAATAAGGTGGAGTTTAGCTTTAATGTGCTTAAAGATGATGAAAGAGTGAGTGAGATATTATTTCCTAACGTCTTTAAGAATTTAAGTAGAGATGGTTATTCTTATTTACCATATGGGCAGGGTCTATATATTCCTAATGAATATGATTATGAATATAATAATTTACATTTTGATGGGCAATTCGGAAGTTCGGCTGCCTACATGGCCATGTATGGACAATATGATGATAGCTATGGATACTTGACCATCGTCAATACTTATTGGGATACAAAGTATGTAATATATCATGAAAGCACTAAGTTAGGAACAGGTATTCAATTAAGGCATTTACCATCTCTTGGCAAATATGCTTATCTGCGTAAAGCTACCTATTATTTTGAAAAGAACCTAGACTTTAATAGGGGCGCTAAAATATATCGAGAATATGCTAAAGAGAAGGGCATCTATAAGTCCTTAAAAGAAAAAAGAGCCTTACTGCCTAATATCGATAAGCTCATAGGTGCTTCCTTGATTCATTTTGGTATTAAGACACATTTAAGTGAAGGTTCTAGATTTTATGATAAAGATGATATGTCTAAGAATGATAAGTTAGTTACTTTTAAAGAGCGTTTAAATGAGATTAAAAAGATTAAAAGTGACTATGATATCAAACTGGCTTGTCATCTTGATGGTTGGACTCATAAGGGATATGATAATGGGCATCCTGACGTTTTGCCAGTTAATGAAGAAGCTGGTGGGGCAAGTGATTTGCGCTTATTGGCTGATGAGTTTTTGAAAAATGATGAGATCTTCATCTTGCATGATCAATATCGCGACTACTATTTAGATAGTGATGACTATAGTGCAAATAATGCCCTAGTCTTAAAGGATAAGACTCTTTTTGAACAGTCTATATGGGCAGGAGGAAGACAAAATTACTTATGTGCCAGCTTGGCCAAAGATTATGTAAAACGCAATGTTGATGCCTTACTAAGTCAAGATATCAATCTTGGTGGCTATTATCTTGATGTCTTTACCTGTAATGAATTAGATGAATGTTATTCGGATAGACATCCGATGACTAGAAAAGAATGTGCTGAATATCGCAAAGATTGTCTAAGATATCTTTTGACTAAGAATATCTTGACATCTAGTGAAGAAGTTAGCGATTGGTCTAACGAAGTCTTAGTCTTCGCTCATTATGCACCTTATGAATTCATGCTTAAGGATAAAGATGCTAAGCGTATGGGCAAGCCTATTCCATTATTTAATCTTGTCTATCATGACTCATTAATCATTCCTTGGATGATGGAAATTTATGATGAAGATTATATGCTATATGCCTTATTAAATGGTGGTATTCCCTATTTAATCAGAGAAGGCGCTTATCCTAATACTGATGGTTTTTTCAAATCAAAAGAGATTAGTTTTGATGAAAAGGTAAAAAGGGCTAAGATAGTAGCGGACTTACATACTAAGCTTGCTTATAGAGAAATGTTGTCATTCACATTCTTAGATGGTGGGGGACAAAGCGCTACTTATGAAGGTGGTATCACTATAAATATTTGGCCAAAATTAAATAAATATGAAATTATTGAAGACTAAATTCATTTTCACAAAATTAACAAAATTGAATGAAAAAAAACACGGCACCAAATTTGACAGTTGTAGAATGCTTAAAAGGACAGAAAGCTCTTAATTATCGACTTTTCTGTCCTTTTTGAATGTTTAAAAATGTTGTATGGGATATATAAACTTATTAATATTTTCTAATTTCTAACATTAAAAAATCTTATTTAAGCCATCATGATTAAAAAAATAATCGTTAGATTTTCTTAACAAAAGTCCTGATTTTCCCATAAAATTTGCATAACAAATAACTTATACCTTACAATTAAATTGTAAATAAATAAGAGGACATAATATATGTTAAGAATTAATAATAATAATAATCACAGGTATAGAAATGGTATTTTATTA
>CASEQH010000034.1 GCA_949290085.1 uncultured Bacillota bacterium
CCAACGACATTATCCCAATGATTATAATTTAAAATGGCTTTGCCAAAATTGCCAGCACCAACTAAGATAATCTTTTCATCGTAGTTAATACCTAAGTGACGAGAAAAAATCTCGATGAGTGAATCGATGTCGTAGCCATAGCCCTGCTTACCTAAATTACCTAACAATGAAAAGTCACGGCGTATCGTGGTAGGCTGTATAGATGTAAATTCAGCCAATTCCGAAGACATAACTTTATCTTTTCCCATCTTTTTTAATCTATTTAAAGCCTTTAAATATATAGGATAGCGTTTTAGTGTGGCTTTTGAAATTCTCTTCATTTATATCACCCCTGAGACTACTATACTACATTTGTGAAAAAAATGGCATATTTAATTTATTCTATTGACATCGATGGCTTTGATGCTGCACTAAAATCGACAAACAGTCTGTGTTTATAATAATGGAAGGCTGCTGCAGCTATCATTGTCGCGTTGTCGGTGCAATATTTAAGCGGTGGCAAAGTAACTTTAATGCCTTTAATATTTTCGCTTACTAGTTCGCGCAAACGTGAGTTACAAGCCACTCCTCCGGCTAAAATAAACTGTTTGACATCTAATTCATCAATGGCTTTAAGACTCTTGTCTATAAGGCAATGCAAAGCCGTCTCTTGAAAGGCGTAAGCCAAATCAGCATCGATTAATTCATCATTGGCTTTGAGTTTATTGACAAGTTGAATAGTTGCGTTTTTTAAACCTGAAAAGGAAAAATTATAAGCATCTATCTTTGGTGTAGGTAAAGTATAATTAGCCTTACCGCTTGAAGCCAAAGCATCAATCTTAGGGCCGCCAGGATATTCTAAACCTAAAACCCTTGCTACCTTATCATATGTTTCGCCAATGGCATCATCTAAAGTAGTACCAATTATTTCAAAGGAATTATCATCCTTCATATATACTAGCTCAGTATGGCCACCACTTACAACTAATGCCAATAATGGATAATTTAAAGGTTCAATCAATTCATTAATAAAGATATGACCACGCAAGTGATGAACACCAATAAGAGGCTTTTGATAGTAGAAGGCTAAAGCTTTTGCTGCTGCTGCACCGATATGTAAAGAACCGATTAAACCAGGTCCAATAGTATAAGCAATCGCATCGATATCTTTTAAATCGATAGCGGCCTTATTAACCGCCTCTTTGATGACAATAGAAATCTGTTCGATATGCATTCTAGAAGCTACTTCAGGAATAACACCACCGAAACGGGCATGAATATCTATTTGAGATGTAACTACACTAGATAAAATATTCAATTCCTCATCCAGAATGGCACAAGCCGTCTCATCACAACTTGACTCAATCGCTAAAATCTTCTTCATTCAAACCTCCTATTGCTTTTAACATCTCTATCGCGTCCTCATGATTATCTGTATAATAATCCTTACGAATACGTAATTTTTCAAAACCTAAACTTTCATATAATCTTATGGCAACTAAATTAGAAGGACGAACTTCTAAACTACAGATATCACAATTATTAGCTATGGCAATACGTAATAAGTGCTTTAGAAGTTTTTTTCCATAACCTCTGCCTTGATTAGTCTTACTAACGGCAATAGTAGTAATCTCTGCTCTTTCAAAAAGTGTCCACAGGCCAGCATAAGCGATGACCTTGTCATCTTCCCTCACTACATAGAGATGGGAAAATTCGTTTTCATTTAGTTCATATAAAAACTGTTCCCTTGTCCATCTTGATGTAAAGACTTCTTCTTCAATCTCTAAGACGGCATCAAGATCTTCTTCTAACATCTCTTCAATCATTTTAAATATGATTCACTCTCCTTAAGATATGCCGGAACAAGGTGGTCGATGTCACTAACCTCTTGCCACATTTTTTTAGTATTTAAAAAGGCATCTGGAATATCTGGCATCTCATCTTTTAAGCCTATCAAATGCCCATCTCCGATAACATTAAATGATGATGAATCAATCTTATCAAGTTCAAGCACTGTATCATCCATGATAATAGAACTGCCATCATAAATACCTACATAAGCACGATTAGCCCTTGCATCCATCAAAACTAAAGTATTAGCTTGCATATTAGCATATAAGCGTAATGTAGATATCGTATATAATTTTAAATCAGCTAAAGATGCCAATACCTTAGCAATAGTCATAGCTATTCTTACACCAGTATATGAACCAGGGCCCGAAGTGATGCAAATACTATCGATATCTAAAAGACGCTTATCAGTCTTTTTTAGCATATCTTCAAGTACGACAAAAATCTCTTCCGATTGTCTTTTAAAACATTCTTCACTATAAGAAGAGACTATCATATCATCTTCGATTAATGTACATGTTAGGTATTTATATGCGGTATCTAAACAAAGTGTCAGCATAAATCAAGCTCCTTTAAAAGTTCAGTATATCTTTCTCCATGGGGTCTAAAAATTAACTTTCTATCATTTTCATCCTGATAAATAAATTCAATCTCAAGATATTCCTTAGGCAAATAATTCTTAAAATATTCAGGCCATTCTATAACAGAAATGCCTTCATCCAAGAATTCATCAAAACCCAGGTCGTAATCAGAATTATCAAGACGATAAGCATCTATATGAAATAAACTCAAATCACCTTCATAAATCTTTAAGATATTAAAAGTAGGTGAATTGATTATATCTTTAATATTTAAGCTTTTACCAATGCCCTTAGTAAAAGTAGTCTTGCCACCAGCTAAGTCTCCCTTAAGGCACAAGACATCTCCTTTTTTAAGATGCATGCCTATTTTATAAGCTAGATCAATCGTTTGATCAGAACTATGAGATAAATATTCTATCATATATTTATTATCCTTCCATATGCTTATATATATTATCAAATACTTAGAAAAAAGGCTAAATAATTAATCACAAATAAAATAAAACCCCTACATATTGTAGGGGCTATTACCCGGCGATGTGCTTGATTTGCGATTACTCACTATGCTTGCCGATGAAGTGCTTAACTTCTGGGTTCGAGATGGGACCAGGTGTGACCACTTCTCCAT
>CASEQH010000035.1 GCA_949290085.1 uncultured Bacillota bacterium
GAGAAGGCAACAGAAGAGTATAGAAAATATCAGGTACAGAATTTGTCACCGGTTGAAGAGGAATATTTGGAAAGCATTAAAAATATTCAAAGCATAGTAAAGAAAAAAGATAATAACTAATAGAACATGATGCTTCCATGCAAATATCAAAGTTGAAGAGATTTTGGGGAAATAGTGAAAAGATTAGTTTGGACAATGAAGAACAAGTCGAGTGTATAGTGTCAATACAAAGAAGGACATCAACAAATAGAACTTAATATTTAACAAAGACGGTAGAAATTAAAACTATCGTCTTTTTATTTGAGAATAGAAATAAATAGCAAACGTGCATTAGAAGTCATAAAAAGCTAAACAAACAATCGTAGCTACTAATCTAAATTATATTATTAATTATTTGGTGCTAGAAGATTATCTAAATCCAAAAATAAAAGACCAAGACTTATTTCCTAGCATGGCTTTAAAAGGAACTAGGTTTTATGATTTAATGCCAGAAAACGAAGAAGCCCAGGTAGTAAATTTTGAACATGTTGAAAATGCTATTAAAAAATATATGGATAAGGAAATAAGCTTTGAAACATTTTCAGAATGGATTGATTAACTAATTGCCTTAGATTTATTTAGATTTGATGATAGAGACAACGAAACTCTGGATAGAGTTGCAGGTCTAGCATATTCTATTGATGATTTAAAAGATGATGTAGATGAAATAGATTTCTCTACATTAGAAGAGACTTTAAAAAGATATAAGAAGTAATATTTGACATAAAAGTGTTAATATTAGATTTAGATTTATTTGAGGTGTTTAGATTAGATGAGATATAAGATGGCAATATGCGATGATAGTCAGATAGATAGACAATATGTTATGAATATGGTACAAAAATGGGCTAGTTTGAATAGTCATCTAGTACATATTGATAGCTATTCTTCAGCTGAGAGTTTCCTTTTTAGTTATGAGCAAAATAAAGATTATGATATCTTACTATTAGATATTGAAATGGGTGCTATGGATGGTGTCAGTATGACTAAACAATTGCGCAAAGATAATGATACAGTCCAAATAATCTTTATCACTGGTTATTCCGATTATATCGCTGAAGGTTATGAAGTTGCCGCCTTACACTATCTCATGAAGCCAGTTAAAGAAGATAAATTATTTATGGTACTTGATAGAGCTATAGATAAACTGGCTAAAAATGAGAAAGTATTAAATATTGAAAGTGGTGGTGAGATGTTAAGAATCCCTATCTATCAGATTCGCTATGTTGATGTGCATGGCAATTACATCACCATTCATTACACAAGCGATAGCACTTTTAAGATGTCGCTTCATGAACTAGAGAAAAATTTAGATGAACGCTTTTATCGAGCAGGACGTTCGGTCATCATTAATCTAGCATATATTAATCGTGTGACTAGAAGCGAAATAAAACTAAAAGATGGTACTATCATAGCTCTTCCAAGAGGAGCTTATGAAGGTATTAATAGAGCCATCATCAATATGGAGTGAGACCATGAAATTATTTGCGAAGAAAATAGATAAAGAAATCGCCGCTTACCAACAAGACCTTATCAAAACGCATTATCATGAAGTAGATAATATGTATAGACAGATTCGTGGTTGGCGACATGATTATCGAAATCATATACAGACAATGAAGGCCTATGCTGCTAATGGTGACTTAGAAGCCATTAAACACTATCTCGATTTATTAGATGATGATTTAGCTACAGTAGATACTGTCATTAAGACTGGTAATGCCATGACGGATGCCATCTTGAATTCAAAGATTTCTTTGGCTAAATCTAAGGGAATCAAAGTCTATGCTGATGCCCATATTCCAATTAAACTCAAATCATCAGAGATAGATCTTTGTTGCATAATTGGCAATCTTTTTGATAATGCCATTGAAGCTAGTGAAAAATTACAAGAAGATCAAAGAATTATTCGTGTATATATGGATATGCGCGGCAGTCAACTATATATTTCTTTTACTAATTTTACAGCTGGTAAAAAGATGAAGAAGGTCAATAATCGTTTTATTTCTACTAAGGGTGAAGGGCACGGCTTTGGCTTAGTACGCATCGATGCCATCGTTGAAAGACTAGATGGATATATCAACAGAAATAGTGAAGATGGCGCCTTTACAACTGAGATACTTTTACCACAGATATAATAATGTAATTCATCACCAAAATCTGACAATTCGTCCCCCATTTATCATTGTGGGATGTTTTTTATGATATAAATGTCTTGTGAAAGGAAGCATGGATGATGAAAGAAAATGGACAAAAATCTAAATATAATATGTGGCAAAACTCTTCTTTCATGATTGAGTTAGCGTGGACTAGTAAGGAGAAGAAGGTTATAATATTAAGCCTTTTAAGTGCCTCTATGGTCGTATTATTAAATATTATCAATCTCTATATATCACCAAGTATTTTATCGGTTCTTGAAAGACATGCATCGATAGAAGAATTGTTGATGACGATAATCTTATTTGGTCTAGGATTATTAATTGTCTCAGGATTATCAGCTTATATCGATTCTAATGTCTTATATGGAAGAATTAGTGTTCGCAGTGAAATTATCAATCTTATAAATAGAAAGGCAGCTACGACATCATATCCCAATCTTAATGATGAGAAGTTTCAAGGGCTTTTAGCTAAAGCGGGAGAGTGTACCAATTCTAATCGCTCAGCTACTGAAGCTATCTGGACTACTTTAACTGATTTAACTAGTAATATTCTTGGTTTTATCTTCTATATTTTTCTCTTGATGAATGTTGAGTCAATTCTTATCGTCATCGTCTTAGTAACTGCTTTAGTTTCTTACTTTATCAGTAATTATCTTAATACTTATGGTTATCGACATCGCGATGAAGAAGCTCAATATGAAAAACAGATGATGTATATCTTGAGCCAATCAAGAGATAGAAGTGCAGCTAAAGATATTAGGATTTTTGGTCTTAGACCGTGGATAGAAGAATTATTCAACAAGGTCATGGATGCCTATATAGCTTTTCATAATAAAGCTGAAGGAGTCTATATTTGGGCTAGGATTATCGATTTAGTCTTAAGTTTTCTCAGAAATGGCATTGCATATATCTATTTAATCAATATTTTTGTCACTAGCGGCATCAGTGTAGCAGAATTCCTCTTATACTTTACTGCTGTCAGTTTCTTTTCGCAGTGGGTTAGTGGTATTTTGAGTGGTCTTAGCACTCTCTATAAACAATCTTTAGATATTTCTATAGTTAGAGAATGTTTGGAATATCCAGAAATATTTAAGTTTGCTGAAGGTGAAAGATTAATTCCTGAAAAGGGTCAACAATATGAGATTAAATTAGAAAATGTCTCTTTTAGATATCCAAATACTAGTACTAACACATTGACAAATATCAATTTGACTTTGCATAGAGGCGAGAAATTAGCGATAGTCGGTCTCAATGGCGCTGGCAAGACTACTCTTATTAAACTCATCTGTGGTTTACTTGATCCTAGTGAGGGCAGAGTTTTACTAAATGGTAAGGATATTAAAGATTATAATCGAAAAGATTACTATATGATGTTTGCGGCTGTCTTTCAAAATTTCTCTTTATTAGCAGGCAGTATAGCTACTAATATCGCTCAAAGCGAAGATGAGATAGATATGAATAAAGTTAAAGATTCTATCGCTAAGGCTGGCTTAAAGAAAAAGATAGAATCTTTATCTAAGGGATATGATACTTATCTAAATAGAGAGGTTTATGGAGATGCCATCATGTTATCGGGTGGGGAGATGCAACGCTTAATGTTGGCGCGAGCTCTATATAAGGATGCGCCATTTATTGTCCTTGATGAGCCGACAGCTGCACTAGATCCTATCGCTGAATCAGAGATGTATCAAAAGTATAATGAGATGACAGAAGGCAAGTCAGCTATTTATATCTCGCATCGCTTGGCTTCAACTAGATTTTGTGACCGCATTATCTTGATTGACAAGACGAAGATAAGTGAAGAGGGAAGTCATGAGGAACTACTAAAAAGGGGTGGTAAATATGCCGAATTATACGCCCTTCAAAGCAAGTATTATCAAGAGGGAGGCCTAAAGGATGGAGAATAAGAAATTAAAATCGTGGTCTTCTACGATTAAACTCAATATCAAAGCTTTTAAACTCTATTATTACTACTATCCGCAGGTGGTTATATCACGTTTTCTCTATGTGATTTGGACGTCTTTGACTCCATTTGTGAATATCTATCTTTCAGCTTTAATCATCAACGAACTAGCTGTAGGTAAAGATATAAATCATCTATATAACCTAGTTTTATTAACTATAAGTACTGCCTTGATATTAGGCTTAATTACTGCTTTATTAAACAAGTGGAAAGAGACACAAACATCAGGACTATGGTTTAAGGTCGAACAAATCTATGCCGATAAACTATTAGATATGGATTATATCGATGTCGATGAGACTAAAGTTTATGAACTAATTTCAACTATTAGAGAGAATCAAAATGGTGGTGGATGGGGTTTATTTAGGGTCATTGATAACTATGAGGACTTACTTTCAGCCATCTTTACGATGCTAGGTGGCATATCTTTGACTATATCCTTATTTACTAGCAGAGTTCCAGAAAGTGCTGGTATCTATACCATCTTAAATAATCCTTTATTAATCATCGCTTTAATCATTATCTTGTTATTTATAACTTATGCGGCTCCAGCTCTAGCTAATAAGGCTGGCAGTTATTGGGCCTTATATGCCAATTCACATAATTTAGGTAATCGTCTATTTGGATTCTTTGGCCATCTCGGTTATGAAAGAGATGTCGCCACCGATGTCAGAATGTATAGGCAAGATGAGATATGTGAAAAGTTTAATCGCAACAAAGAGAGTTTATTTCAATCTAAGGGATTATATGCGAAATTAAGTATAGGTCCTATTGGCTTATATAATGCAGCTTCTAGGATGGTCTCCGTCATCTTTACAATTCTTGTCTATATCTTTGTTTGTCTCAAAGCTTGGGCAGGAGCTTTTGGTCTAGGTTCTGTAACTCAATATGTCGCATCTATCACCAAATTATCAAATGGCCTATCAAAATTGATTGAAACCCTTGGTGATATGCGCAACAATGCCTCTTTCCTTGAACTGGTTTATGACTTTTTAAATATCCCTAATAAGATGTATCAGGGCAGTTTAACTATTGAGAAAAGGCGTGACCGTCAATATGAAATAGAATTCCGCCATGTATCCTTTAAATATCCTAATAGCGAAACTTATGCTCTGCGCGATGTCAATTTAAAATTTGAGATAGGTAAGCGCTTGGCAGTGGTGGGAAGAAATGGCAGTGGTAAGACTACCTTTATCAAATTATTATGTCGCTTATATGATCCAAGTGAAGGTGAGATACTCTTAAATGGTATCGATATTCGCAAGTATAATTATCTTGAATATATGATGATATTCTCTATTGTCTTTCAAGACTTTAAACTATTCGCTCTCAAGCTAGGGGAAAATGTGGCATCCAGTGCTAATTATGATAGAGAATTAGTTATCGATTGTCTAAATAAGGCTGGTTTTAAAGATAGATTAGAAACTATGCAAGAAGGTCTAGATACTTATCTATATAAAGACTATAGTCGCGATGGCGTTGATGTCTCAGGAGGCGAAGCACAAAAGATAGCTATTGCCAGAAGCTTATATAAAAACGCGCCTTTTATCATCCTTGATGAGCCTACAGCCGCTCTAGATCCAATAGCTGAAGCAGAGATATATAGTAAGTTTGATGAGATAGTCAATGATAAGACAGCTATTTATATCTCTCATCGCTTGTCATCGTGCAAATTTTGCGATGAGATTGCCGTCTTTGATGAAGGCTCTGTTATTCAAAAGGGCAGTCACGACGAATTAATTAAAGATGAAAAGGGTAAATACTATGAGTTATGGCATGCCCAAGCTCAATATTATTTAGAATAAAAAAATAAATCGCTGTGATTTTGCAGCGATTTTAAAATACTCCTAGTAATAAAGCACAGATGATGCCAGCGAGTATAGGAATTATTAAAGCGATAAATCCTAGGGCATGTCTTTTTGATGTATCATCTTGTCTAAAAGCTCTAGCGAGATTATTTAGATAATATAATGTCAATTCATAAGGTGGTACTACTTTATCCATAAATCGATATTCATATGTCTTATTATTGACTTCATAAGTATAAGTGGCATGAAAGTAAGAATGAATATCATGGCCACTTGTATCTTCATCATACATCTTTATCTTTTTGGCTTTTATGACATGGCTTAGCTTTTTAGTCTTTTCTATACGCTTATTCTTAAAATCGATATTAGTTGTGAGTTTGATTTCAATGATAAAGATGACGATAGCTACAAAGATAGAAATAAGTATTCTAATATCTAATATTTCATCAACAAATCTTTTTAATAAATCAATCAAATTATCCATAATTGCTTCCTCTTATTTCTTCCTTTATAACATTTTTCTTCTAGTTAGTTTATTTGACACAGTGTCAGCTAAGCAATATAATAAGCGCAAGCACAGGAGGAAAAGTGATGCAATATACTAAATTAGGTAATACCGATATTGAAGTTTCTAAGATCTGCCTAGGGTGTATGAGTTTCGGCAAAGCAGGGCTTATGCACGATTGGACTTTAGATGAAGAAAAGAGTGAAGAAATTATTAGACACGCCCTAGATTTAGGAATTAATTTCTTCGATACAGCTAATTGTTATTCTGAGGGAACTAGTGAAGAATACTTGGGCAAGGCCTTAAGAAAAAATGTGGCTAGAGATAAGGTGATTATCGCTTCTAAAGTATATTTTAATGAGGGGCGTCTATCTCGTAAGGCAATCTTTCGTGAGATAGAAGGGACTTTAAAACGACTACAAACTGATTATCTTGATTTATATATCATTCATCGCTTTGACTACAATACAGATATCTATGAGACGATGGAAGCCTTAAATGATTTAGTAAAGTCAGGGAAAGTCAGGGCACTAGGTGCCTCAGCTATGTATGGCTATCAATTTTATAATATGCAACGAGTAGCTAGGGAGCTTGGCTTTGAACCATTTTCGGCAATGGAGAATCACTACAATTTACTATATCGAGAAGATGAAAGAGAACTAATCCCTATCTGTAAACAGATGAATGTCTCATTAATTCCTTATAGTCCTTTAGCTGCTGGCCATTTGGCAAGAGCGATGTGGAATTCTGATTCGATTAGAAGTAAAACGGATAAGGTGGCTATGGGTAAATATGATAAGACACAAGACCAAGATGAAAAAATAGTTCAAAGAGTTTTTGAATTGGCTAATAAGTATGGAGTCAAGATGTCTGAAATCGCTCTAGCTTGGCAGTTTGCCAAGGGCGTTGCAGCACCAATAATCGGAGCTACTAAGCTAAATTATATCGATGAAGCAGTTGCCTCTTTAGATGTCCATCTAAGTCAAGAAGACATCACCTATCTTGAAGAATTATATCTTCCACATAAGATAGTAGGAGCTATTGATAAAAATCCAGCTGACGGAGTTGTTTTGCTAGATGAAAAAAAGTAAAGAAGTAGAATTAGTTAAACCACTTCTAGAAGAATTATCTTTTAGAGAAGAATTATTAAGTGATGAAAAGACCATGGCTTATAATGAGGCCTTTGGTGGAATTATTATTTTTCCTAAAATGAAATGGGAAGCCTGGTATAGAAAGTGGATAGGTGATAATTCTAATAAGTATTATTATCGCTACATAAAAGATGTCGAAAGTAATAAATTTATTGGTGAAGTAGCTTATCATCTAGAGGAAGAAAGCGAAAGATATCTTTGCGATATCATCATCTTGGCTAAGTATCGTCATCAAGGCTATGGCACAGAAGCATTAAAATTACTTATCGATGAAGCCAAGAATAATGGTATTAAAGTCTTATATGATGAGGTATTAAATGATAATCCCTCAATTAATCTCTTTTTGAAAATTGGTTTTGAAATAGTAGAGGAAAAAGAAAGATATTCTGTTGTCAAAATTAATCTTTAATAATTCTTAAAATTTCTCAATTAAAATTAACATATCTTTTTTATTATTAGTTATTGACACAGTGTCAGGATATTTTTATAATACAAGTAGATTGACACAGTGTCAGTAAAGGAGGTGTAAACTGTTGGCAAATACCGATACTAGAAAAGAAGAGATCATCAATGCCTGCATGCGACTTCATGATGAATATAACTTTAAAGACATCACGATTAAATTAATCAGTGAACATACTACTTTCTCACGTCCATCTATCTATAACTACTTTGAGACTAAGGAGGAGATATTCTTAGCCATCTTTCAAAAAGAATATGAAGAGTGGAAATTAGAATTAGATGCTATCAAAGAGAGTCATGAAAGTCTTAATAAAGACGAGTTTGCCGACTTATTGGCTAAGACTCTAGCGGGTAAAGAGAGATTATTAAAGCTTTTATCGATGAATATGTATGACTTAGAAGAAAATAGTCGCATCGAACGTCTGACGGAATTTAAAAAGGCTTATGGAAGTGCTGTAGAAGCTGTCTTTGCCCTTTATCAAAAGTTCTTTCCAGATAAAAATGAAAGAGAATCATATGAATTTACCTATACTTTCTTTCCCTTTGTCTTTGGTGTCTATCCTTATGCCATCTTAACTAATAAACAAAAAGAAGCTATGGAGATGGCTAATATTACTTATCCTCATCTATCTATCTATGAATTAGCTTATATGGGCATTAGAAAGATACTAGACTAGATGAAAAAGAGAGTATTCTTATTAACTAGTCTATTAGTAGTAGGTGGCCTAATTATCTATTTATTACCTGATTCTAATAATGAAGTAGCGAAAGATACTGAGCCTATTTTAAAAACGGAAGAAGTAATTAGCGAAGAGGAAGAAATTATGGAAATTAGAATAAGTGATGGAAGTAATGAAGTAGTATATGTCTTAAATGAAAGTGAATGTGCTAAAGACTTGTATGAGCAATTACCATTAAGTGTGGAAGTTTCAAACTTTAGTAATAACGAAAAGTTTTTCTATCCAAGTAATGACCTAGATATAAGTGATGCCATCTTGGCAAGTAGTGGTCAAAGAGGTATCTTAGCTTACTATGCACCATGGGGTGATGTTGTCTTATTCTATGATAGATTTAATGCCGCTAGTGGCTTATATATCTTAGGTGAAGCGATAGAAGGTGAAGATGTGATTAGTAACTTAAGTGGCCAAATAGAAATAGAGAAAGTAGAGGAGTGATGTTTAGATGCTAAATGAATATTATGTATTAAATAATGGTTTAAAGATACCAAAGATAGGTCTTGGAACTTGGCTTATTGATAATGATAAGGTCTATGATGTGATAAAGACAGCTCTAGATTTAGGCTATCGTCATATCGATACTGCTCAAGCTTATGAAAATGAAGAAGGTGTTGGCAGAGCGATTAAAGATAGTGGTATTAAAAGAGAAGATATCTTTATCACTTCTAAGATAAAAGCTGAACATAAGACTTTTGATGAAGCCTATGATTCAATCAATAAATCATTAAGAACTATGGGTCTTGAATATCTAGACTTGATGATTATCCATAGTCCAGAACCTTGGGCTGAATTTAGAGGTGACAAGAAATATTTTATAGAGAATGTTGAAGTTTGGAAGGCTCTTGAAAAAGCTTATAGAGAAGGCAAGGTCAAGGCTATTGGCCTGTCTAATTTCTTAATCGAGGATATCGATAATATCTTAAAAAATGCTGAGATTAAACCTATGGTCAATCAAATATTAACCCATATCAGCAATACTAAGAGTGAACTCATTGATTACTCGAAGAAAAATGATATCTTGGTCGAAGCTTATTCACCTATTGCTCATGGGGCAGCCTTAAATAATGAGACTATTATACAAATGGCAAATAAATATCACGTATCAGTAGCTCAATTATGCATCAGATATATCTTAGAACTAGGACTTGTCGTCTTGCCTAAGGCTAGTAGTCGTGCTCATCTTGAACAAAATGCCGATGTCGACTTCGAGATTTCTAAAGAAGATATGGATATCTTATTACACCTAGATACGATAGAAGATTATGGTGAACATGACTTCTTTCCTGTATTTAGTGCCAAAGATCAAAAAGATAATAAATAATGAAAGGCAGTATTTTATGAAACAAACAGCTGGAAGAGATAAACTTGGTAAATTAGCTCCTGAATTCGCCAGATATAATGATGATGTATTATTTGGTGAAGTATGGTCAAGAGAAGACAAATTGTCATTGCGCGATCGCTCGATGATTACTATCGCTGCTTTGATGGGAGCTAAAAATTTCCCTCAGGTTAAAGCACATTTAGAGATGGGTAAGGCCCATGGCATCACCAGAGGGGAAGCGGTAGAGATTATTACCCAATTAGCCTTCTATACTGGTTGGGCTAATGCTTGGACAGTACTACCTATGGTAGCTGAAACATATGGGGAAGATGCAGAAGATGATGAATTTAAACCGATGTTTGGCATCGGCCAACCAAATGATACTTACGCTAAATACTTTATCGGCAATAGCTATCTAAATCCACTTGTTGATAGTACTAGCCCACTATTTTTAGCTAATGTTACTTTTGAACTTGCCTGTCGCAACAATTGGCATATTCATAAGTCGACAAAAGGTGGAGGCCAGATACTCATCTGTACTGATGGTGAAGGTTGGTATGGTGAAGAAGGCAAAGAAGTTCAAAGCTTAAAACCTGGTAGTGTTATAGTCATTCCACCGAATGTCAAACATTGACATGGCGCTAAGAAAAATTCTTGGTTTAGCCATATATCTATTGAAGTTCCAGGAGAGAATACTTCTAATGAATGGCTAGAGATAGTTGATGATGAATATTACAATAACTTATAGAAAATTACCTAGTACGATATTATATTTACTTTGACATTATATTTTTAAAGTGCTACCATATGAACAAGTAAACCGATGAGGCGGAGATAACGATAGTCATGCCTTTCAAGAGAGCCTGTGATGCTGGGATACAGGTAAGATACAAACTATCAAATGGACCGCTAAGGGCATTGTCAAATGCATTTTGTGCAAAGTATTCAATGACGTCATAACTTACGTTAGTAGTTGAAGATATGTTGGTATCTTAATGAGCGCATGTTTACCATGAACTAAGGTGGCACCGCGGATATGATTTAATATTCGTCCTTGGTAGTTTTCTATCGAGGACTTTTTAATTTCTTCCTCGATAGGTAGAAAGGAAGAAAATATGTCAAAAGAAAAAGGAAGATTTGGACTCTATGGTGGTCAATATGTATCAGAAGTATTGATGGACGCCATCAATGAACTAGAAAAGGCTTATGCCTATTATAAAGAAGATGCTAAGTTCAATGAGGAACTGACTTATTTATTAAATGAATATGCTAATAGACCCTCACGTCTTTATTATGCAGCTAATATGACTGAAGACTTAAAGGGTGCCAAGATTTATTTAAAAAGAGAAGATTTAAATCATACTGGTGCTCATAAGATAAATAATGTCTTAGGTCAAGTATTATTGGCTTCAAAGATGGGTAAGAGGAGAGTGATAGCGGAAACCGGTGCAGGCCAACATGGTGTAGCTACAGCGACTGCCTGTGCTTTGATGAATATGAAATGTACCATCTTTATGGGTGAAGAAGATACAAAAAGACAAGCTTTAAATGTCTATAAGATGCGTCTTTTAGGAGCAGAGGTCGTAGCTTGCACAAGCGGAAACAAGACTTTGAAAGATGCCTGCTCAGAGGCGATGCTAGAATGGGCAAAAAGTATTAAGGATACCTATTATTGTCTAGGCTCAGCTACTGGTCCTCATCCTTTCCCAACTATGGTTAGAGATTTTCAATCAGTGATATCTAAAGAGATTAAAAGTCAGATATTAGAAAAAGAAAACCGTTTGCCTGATGCGGTCATCGCTTGTGTTGGTGGAGGTTCTAATGCCATTGGCGCCTTCTATCATTTCATCGATGATAAAGATGTTAAACTTATTGGCGTTGAAGCGGCTGGTAAAGGTATGGATACCAAGCTCACTGCAGCTACAATCAATACCGGTAAAAAGGGCATCTTCCATGGCATGAAATCCTATTTTTGCCAAGAAGGTGGCCAAATCATTCCTGTCTATTCAGTATCAGCTGGCCTAGATTATCCTGGTGTTGGCCCTGAGCATGCCTATTTAAATGATATTAAACGAGCTAGCTATGTGGGAATTAAAGATGATGAAGCAATTGAAGCTTTTGAATACTTGTCGAGAAAAGAAGGCATCATTCCAGCTATTGAATCAGCTCATGCCCTAGCTTATGCGATGAAATTAGCACCGACGATGAGCAAGGATCAAATTATTGTCGTCAACTTGTCAGGAAGAGGCGACAAGGATTGTGCTAATATCGCTAGAATTAAAGGGGAGGCTATTTATGAATAAAAATCTTATTCCGGTACTTGTAGCTGGCTATCCAAGTTTGGATGAATTTAAATCGATACTAAAAAAGCTTGATGAATATGTCGATACCATGGTTATCGCTATGCCTTTTGCCGATTCCATTATTGAAGGTGAGGCAATATATGAAGCTAATAATTTGGTTTTAGCTAAGGGTATAAGTATAGATGATATATTTAACTCTCTATTTGAGATACGTTTAAGTATAAAAGCTAAACTTATTTTTAAGACTTATGCTAATACTATCTATGCTTATGATTCAGCTAATTTTATTAGTCTCATGCATAAATTAGATGTTCAAGCTTTGATGGTAAATGATTTGCCATATGAAGAAAATACTGAATTCATTGACGAACTAAATAAATATGGTATCGAATTAATCAATACGATAGCTACACTAGATGAAGAAAGAAAAAAGATGATAATAGATTCAGCTCGCCATTATATTTACTATCTTCCATCTAGTGAGAAGATTAAAGATGATATAGAATATATCAAAAGACAAAAAGAATTGACTATATTGATGAGCGAGAGTGAGCTTGCTTATCAATATGCTGATGGAATCTTGACAGTTAAAGATATTCTAACTATGATTCAAAAAGAGAATAGATGACTATTTAAAGAGATTTAGTATGGACTATTATGAAAAAATATTAGCTAAGAAAAAACAGGGAAAAAGTTTACTCTTTAGACGTGATGACTTATTTTTAGCTCAATTAAATGAATTAATTCTTGAACAAGACCATCAGACCATCATCTTGTGGGCCTTTGATATCAGTGAAAAGACTATGTATTATCTGACAGATAAATATTTAGATGATAGGCCTAAAAGAGCTTATGAAACTGTTAAACTATGGTCTAAAGGCGAAATAAAGATGAAGGAAGCTAAAAGAACTATCCTAGACTTGCATGCGATGGCAAAAGAGGTTGAGGAAAAATATGATGAATTACTCATCCATGCCCTAGGGCAAGCTCTGTCTTGTGTCCATACACCTAAACATGCCATGGGTTATCCTATATATGCCTTAAGTGCAGCAGTATATCATGGGGCTAGTTTAGAGGAACTAGAATATATGAAGAAGAGATATACCAATAAGCTTTTGTATTATAGAGATATAGATAAAACTAAGATTACTAAATGGGCGAGCTTTATTTTAAAATATTAAGGAAAGGCTTAAAGATGAAAGTAATTAAAGATACAAGATTTTCTGAAGAAAGAGCTCTTTATGGTGCTAACGATCTTAAATTAATTAATTGTTCCTTCGATGGTGAAGAGGATGGTGAAAGTGCCCTAAAAGAGGCTAGTGATATTGAGGTAAAGAATTGTTTCTGCAACTTGCGTTATCCTTTTTGGCATGATGATAATTTAAAGATAAGCGATACGACGATGACTGATAAGTGTAGGGCAGCTCTTTGGTATTCTAATGATATAGAGATTAAAAATGCCAAGATGCTCGGTATTAAGGCTTTGCGTGAATGTCATGGTGTCATCATTGAGGATACGGTGATAGATTCTCCAGAATTTGGTTGGTCATCAAGTGATGTAAAGATGGAAAATGTTGAAGCAGCAAGCGAATATTTCATGCTTAGGAGTGCCGATTTAGACTTCGATAATGTGAAACTTAAAGGCAAGTATTCCTTCCAATATCTAAAAGATGCCGAATTTAAAAATTGTAATTTTGATACCAAGGATTGTCTCTGGCATGCCGAGGATGTAGTCATCAAAGATTCGATAATCAAATGTGAATACCTGGCTTGGTATAGTAATAATTTGACTTTTATCAATTGTGAAATCAGAGGTACGCAACCATTTTGTTACTGTAAAAACCTCAAACTTATCAATTGTAAGATGTTAGATGCGGACTTAGCTTTTGAAAAGTCAGAAGTGGAAGCTGAAATAATTACACCGATGATATCGATTAAAAATCCTTATAAAGGCAATATTAAAGTTCCATCAGTTGATGAAATCATCATGGATGATCCTAAAGCTAAAGGAAATATCATAATAATGAATAATAATTAGTCTTTCTCTTTAAGAAAGGCTTTTTATTATGTATCATTGATATATAGAGAAATATCGATATGAATGAGATTAATAGAGAAAATTTTGAAATAAACGCCAAGATTATGAAGGCTTTTAGCGATCCATGTCGCTTAAAGATAATTAAGATATTAAAGGATAAAAGCTTGAATGCCACCGAATTATTAGAATACTTACACATCTCACAACCAACCTTGTCGCACCATATGAAGATACTTAAGGATTCAGGGGTCGTAAAGATTAAAAAAGATGGTAAGTGGTCTTTTTATACTTTGAGCGAAGATATGCTTATAGAAGTCAGCAATTACCTAAGGAGGATAGTTAAATGCAAATAGATGGCAATAAGATTAGATATCAAAAAAATAAGCGCATGCATGGTTATATCAAGGATAGACATGTCTTAGCTGTAGTAGTGAATGATAAGTTAGAAGATTTAAATTATCTTCCTAGCAAGGATGATGAAATAGTAACGGTCTTAGAAGATGGAGAAGTAGGCAAGGAGATATACCTAAAAAGTCTGCTCTTCTTATTTAATGTCACTATTAAAAAACTGAGTAAACACATCAATGTCACGGTGAGACACTCGCTTGTAAATGGTTTATATTTAACTTTAGAAAATGCCGAATATCTCTCATTTGAAAAAGTTGAAGTCCTAATGAAAGAGATGATAGCTCAGAGTTTATTGATTAAGAAAATGAGTATGTCTTTAGATAAGGCTAAACTCATCTTTAAAAATGATGAAGATAAATTAGCAATACTCAAGGAATTAAAAGCGCAAAGTATCACCGTCTATAAATTAGATAAGTATTATGATTTCTTTTTAAGTGATGCCTTAGTCTATGATACAAGCTACTTAAAAGATTTTGAAATATGTCCTTATCGCAATGGCATCTGGATTGGTAGAAGGGGCTATTTCCATGAGACTAAGCTCTTTGATGTCTTTATGGAATATGAAAGATGGGGCAGTGTCATCGGTGTCAGCAATGTCGCTGAATTAAATGCGAAGAATTTAAAGGGCAAGTTTGATGATTTAGTCTTGATGTCAGAAATTGTCATCGATAGACAACTATTAGACTTAACTTCTTCTATCGTCAATGATAATCCTGAGACGCGTATCATCTTGATCGCTGGACCATCTAGTGCAGGTAAGACGACTTTCTCTAATCGTCTAGCTCTCCATTTAAAACTCTATGGTAAAAATGCGACTATCTTGTCGATGGATGATTTTTATAAAAATAGAGAAGATACGCCGCGTTTTGCTGATGGCAGTTATGACTTTGAAAATCCAGAAGCAGTTGACTTAAAATTATTTCAAAGTATAATGAGTAAACTACTACAAGGTAAAAGAGTTAAGTTTCCTAGCTTCAATTTCAAAACTGGTCAAAGAGAATATCATGAAGGATATTTTAAGCTTAAAGAAGATGACTTATTAATCGTTGAAGGTATTCATGGTCTAAATCCTCTAGTGACAAAAAATATCGATGATAATATGGTCTATCGCATTTATATCAATGCCTTGACACATTTAAATATCGATAATCACAATCATATTAAAACTAGTGACTATCGCTTAATTCGCCGCATTGTCCGCGATAAACAGTTTAGAAATTATCCAGCTAAAGAGACAATAAATCTTTGGTCCAAGGTAGTAAGAGGAGAGAATCTATATATCTATCCATATCAAGAGAATGCCAATTGGATATTTAATTCTTCTATGGTCTATGAATTAGCTATTTTAAAGCCATATATTGTTCCTGAACTGTTAAAGATTAAAGAAGATGAGAAGGAATATATGGTCGCTAGAAGATTATTAAAGATATTTAGATTTATCAAAGAAGCGACAAGCGAAGTAATACCAGCTACTTCAATACTAAAAGAATTTATTGGCGGAAGTTATTTTGATGTCCACTAAGGACTAAGGGGGAAAAATGGAATTATTAAAAGAGAAAATCTTAAAGGAAGGAAGAGTCTTAAAGGGCAATGTCTTAAAGGTGGATAGCTTTCTCAATCATCAGATGGATATTCCTTTTATCAATGAGCTAGGCAAGGAATTTAGAAGACTTTTCCCTAGTGATAAGATTACAAAGATACTCACGATAGAGTCATCTGGCATAGGCATTGCCTGCATTGCCGCCCAATATTTTAATTGTCCTGTCGTCTTTGCGAAGAAGTCTAAGAGTATCAATTTAGATAGTGAATGTTATAGAACTAATGTGGAATCATTTACCCATAAGTGTGTCTATCATGTCTTTGTATCTAAAAAGTATCTTAATGAAGATGATGTCGTGCTCATCATCGATGACTTTTTAGCTAATGGCAATGCCTTACTAGGTCTAATGGACATCGTTAAAAAAAGCGGTGCTAGCTTAGAGGGCATAGGCATCGTCATTGAGAAGGCTAATCAGCCCGGAGGCAGTATTATCAGGTCAAAGAATGTGCATTTAGAATCTTTGGCTATTATTGAATCGATGAATGAAGGTTATATTCGCTTTAAAGACGAATAGGCCCTCTTAGTACCTTTTGAAGGAATTCTTTTCTTTCTTCTTCTTTGAGTAAAGAAGCATATAAGAGGTCACTCTTCCATTCTAGCTTGCGATGTTTAAGTGGTATCTTCTTAAAGTTAGATACAATTTTTTCATCTTCATTATTAATCAGATGTAAGAGTTCTTGACCCTTAGAGTCAAAACCTAAGACAAAAGCGTAAATATCATCTTCTAATTCTTTTATCTCATTTGATTTTATATTGGCTAAGATATTGATACAGATTCTTTGAATGCGAGCTTTGGTATAGCGTCTATTGACTAAAGAATTAATGAAGTCTTCATATTTATCATATTTAAAAGCACTATCCTTAAAAGCTTTCTCTATTCCTTCACTGACTAGATGATATTTAATTAAATCTTCGCGGTCATTTAGATTTAAGATATTTCTAAGATAGGGATATAATTCCTCGTTGAAATGGGGATTAGTAATATTTAAAGGTGTAGCCTCATGATAGTCTCTATTTTCTTTAATCGCCTTACGAATGGCAGTGGCTGAGGCTATTTTACTTATCTCTTCACTATGATATTCATTGGTTCTTTGAATGCTTATCGGTTTGATATTCGTACCTTTAAGTGCCTTTAGATAACTGATGGCTAAGATATCATTGGGATAAAGGGAACCTTGTAAAAGGGAATAGGCCTTAGGATAGCTGATACCTGTCTTCATTATCTCTTTTAAATAATCAATATTGATAGTTGTCTCAGATATCATCTTTAAATTATCAATATTATTAGTCTCGGAACCAAAGACTAGATAGTCAATATTGAAAAGCTTTAATATCTCAACACTCTTAGTGCCAAAGATTGAAGCATTTTGTATCGTATAGGCAAAGGGTAGTTCAATCACTAGATTGATGCCATGTTCAAGAGCTACTCTGGTCTTTTCAAACTTATCGATGATAGATATATCACCCCGTTGGCAAAAATTACCCGACATGATAGCTATTAAATAATCAGCATTAGTCAAGCGCTTAGCTTCATTTATATGATGGATATGTCCATTATGGAAAGGATTATATTCTACGACAAGGCCACATATTTTCATAAATTCAATTATAATTGACATTGTAATTAGTGTAAACTATAATTATTAAGCATTGGTGCCTAAATGAAGATTAAAAAAAGCGAGTTAGTCAAGATACAAGACATTAAGTCATATCCTTATAGCTTAGATGAGAAAATATTTAATGATTTTCCTTATCTTAGAGCTCTTCAAAATGTAGTTGGTAAAATAGATATCTTTAATGACAGTCTATCTAATCTTAAAGCTCAGGTGAGTCTTAAGGGTGAAATGATCTGTCCATGTGCAATTACATTAGAAGATGTTGAAGTGCCATTTTCGATTGAAGATGAAATATTACTATCATTTGAAGATGTCGAAGATGCCTACTATATTGAAAATGACTTGGATTTAGATGACTTAGCAATATCGCTTATTCTACCGGAAGTACCAATAAAGGTTGTAAAAAATGCTAAAATAGAGTATCCTAGTGGGGATGGCTGGTGTGTCATGACTGAAGATGATTTAAAGAATAAGAAGTCTTTACAGTCCGATTCACCTTTAGCGATTTTAAAAGAGTATCAATTTGATGAGGAGGAGTAAAGATGGCAGTTCAACAGAGAAGAAATTCTAAAACAAGAAAAGCGAAGAGAAGAACACACTTCAAGTTAACAGCACCTACATTGGTGAAATGCCCAGCTTGCGGTGAATACAAATTACCTCACCACGCATGTTCTTGTGGACAAAAATAAATTATTTTATTTGATTAGTCGCTAAGGCGACTTTTATTTTTGGATTAAAGTGATTTTATCACTTTTTTTATTTACTTTAATAGCTTAATGATGCATAATAGTGGTATAAAGTGGATTGAAGTGGAGGAAAGTGGTAGATGTTTATAGGGGAGTATACACATAACCTAGATGCTAAAGGCAGAATCATCATACCGAGTCGTTTCCGTGATGAATTACAGTCTACTTTTATCCTCACACGTGGCTTAGATGGCTGTTTAACTATTTATTCTAATGAACAGTGGGAAAAGATCTTTGATAAGCTTTCTAAATTGCCAAGTACTAAAAAAGCCACTAGACAATATATTCATATGCTCACTTCTAGAGCTTGTGAGTGTAGTCTCGACAATCAAGGTCGTATACAGATACCATCTTTTTTATCTAAACCAGTTAATATTACTAAGGAATGCGCCATCATTGGTGTCAATGATCATATTGAAATCTGGGATAAGGAAACTTGGGATAGATATTATGATGAAGCTAGTGATAGCTATGAAGAGATAGCTGAAGAATTAAGCGAGCTGATGGTAGAATGAAACATTATAGTGTCATGCTCAAAGAGTGTCTTGAGCTATTAGATATTAAAGAAGATGGCATCTATGTCGATGGTACTCTGGGTCGAGGAGGACATAGTGAGGAAATAGCTAAACGCTTAAAAAAAGGCAAACTCTATACTTTTGATCTTGATAAGACGGCAATAGAAGAATCAAAAACTAGACTTAAAGATTATTCTAATATCACTTATATCAATGACAATTATGCCAATATGGCTAATTATCTAGAGGAAAAGGTTGATGGCATCTTGTTAGATTTAGGTGTCTCATCACCTCAATTCGATGATGGTGATAGAGGTTTCTCCTATCGCTTTGATGGTCCATTAGATATGCGTATGGACCAAAGCCAAGACTTAAAAGCTAGTGATATCGTAAATACATATAAAGAAGAAGAGATAGCAAATATCTTGTATACCTATGGCGAAGAGAAGAACGCTAGAAGAATAGCTAAAGCCATAGTAAATAACCGACCTATAAATACGACATTTGAATTAGTAGAGGTCATTAAAAAGGCTCTACCCCAAAAGGTTTTAAATAAAAAAGGCCATCCGGCCAAACAGACATTTCAAGCCTTGCGCATCAAGACCAATAATGAATTAGCTTCATTGGAATACTTCTTAGATAATTTTGATGAATTACTAAATCATGATGGTCGCGTTGTCATAATAATTTTTCATTCTTTAGAAGATAGATTAGTTAAAAAAGCTTTTAAACAAAGAACGACAATCAAGGTCGATAAGTATATACCTTTAAGACCTGAAGAGATTAAAGATTTATCTTACGAATTACTCAATCATCGAGTAATAGAAGCAAGCGATGAAGAATTAAATGAGAATCATCGCTCACAATCAGCCAAGTTAAGAGGGATTAGAAAGATTTGAGGAGATTAGGATATGGCGAAGATAGTTAGACGAACAAAAAGAAAATTAAGATTTGAAGCATTTGCGTTCATTTTATTAGCACTTGCGATTGTAACTACTTTATTCTCTAATCTTTTCATCGGTTCGATGCAGAACTCTTTGACGATGCAGATACAAAATATGAATTATGAGTCTGAAACAATCAAGATAGAGAATCAAAAGTTGAGCATTGAAATTCAGACTTTGCAAAATAAAGATAGAGTATATACAATTGCTCAGGATGCTGGCCTTGAACAGAATCAAGACAATGTTGTAAGCATCTCTAACGGAGAATAATATGAAACGAAGCAATAACATGCTTCGCTTTCTATATTCACTAGCATTAATTGTTATGGCTATCATGATAATTAATGTTTTTGTCGTGATAATAGGAAAGGTGCATGTGCGTTCGATGACGCATCTTGATGCCTATGTCGATTCGGTAGCCTATGTCTCAGAGACTATCTATGCCAATAGGGGATATATCTATGATGCTAATGGACAGGTAGTAGCACAAGACCAAAAGACTTATGATATAATCTGTTATCTAGATCCTAATCGTTTAAGTAATGGTAATGAGATAGCTTATGTTGATGATCCTTTATATACATCACAAGTCTTATCTAATATCTTAGGTATGGACCAAGATGAAATATTTGGCTATTTAACACAAACTGATGTCTATCAGACTGAGCTTGGAGTTAAGGGTAGAAACTTATCAGAAGAGACTAAAGATGAAATTTTAAGTTATCCTGGAATTCATGGCATATCTTTTAGAGAATCAACAAAGCGTATCTATCCTTTAGGTAGTTATTTTGCATCTTATCTATTAGGTTTTGCCCAAAGCGATGAGATGGGCAAATTAATTGGTAAGATGGGTGTTGAACAATATTTAAATACTGAATTATCAGGAGAAGATGGAAGACATATCTATCAAGCTAGTAAAGAAGGTTATGTCTTACCTGGTATGTATGATGAAGTAGTTGAAGAAAGAAATGGTTATAATGTCTATCTCACTATCGATTCTGCCATCCAACAAGCTCTTCAAGAATCCTTTGAAAGAGTAGTGGAAGAAAATAACGCCTCTAAGGCTTGGGGCAGTGTCATGGAGATAGAAAGTGGTAAGATACTAGCTTGGGGACAAGCGCCTAATTTTGATCCTAATAGCCTAGATATTGAAGATTATACTAACTATGGCTCGCAAATGTTATATGAACCAGGTTCGGTTATGAAGAGTTTTATCTATGCCGCCGCTATGGATATGGGTGTCTATGATGGTGAAGCATATTTTGATTCATCACCATATTGTTATTATGGAAATGATCCATATCGTGTCTATGATGGGTCTACTTATGGTTGTGTATATAATGCAGGGCAAAAAAGTTGGGGCTATATACCACTAGATTATGGTTTAATCTATTCTTCTAACGTCGCTACGAGCACTTTATTAAGTGATTATGTCGGCGTTGACAATTATGAAGCTTATTTAGAAAAATTTGGTTTCTTCCAAGCTGTCAATACTGATGGTATCTTAGAAGAGACAGGTTATAAGAATTATACTTGGCCTAGTGAAAAATTGGCTTTGACTTATGGTCAAGGTTCAAGTGTGACTATGCTGCAGCTTTTGCAAGCCTATAGCGCTATATTTGGCAATGGTGAAATGGTTAAGCCATATTTCGTTGATAAGGTGGTTGATAGTTATGATCCATCTATTGTCATCTATCAAGGAGAAAGAACAGTAGCAGGTACACCAATTAAAGAAAGTACTGCTAAGAGTATGCAAGCCTTACTAGAAAGAGTAGTAAGCGACCCAGCTGGTACCGCTCAATATTACGCTATTGATGAAGTGACTGTCATGGCTAAGACTGGTACTTCAGAAATCGCTTCGCTAAGTGGTGGTTATAATGAAGGTGATTCCATCACTTCAGTAATGTTGGCCTTCCCAGCTGATAATCCTAAATATATGATTTATTATGCTTATGTATCACCATATGACTACTACAACCATACTTATTCTGATCCTATAACTGACTTTATTAAGCGTGTAGCTATTCTTACCAATGTTGGTTATAATGCAACTGATGAACAAATAGAAAATACTATCAGTAGTTATGAAATGCCATCACTTATTAATAGAGATTTAGCATATGTTGATAATAAATTAAATGATTATGGTTTAGATATCATCTATATTGGTGATGGTGATAAGGTTGTAGAACAATATCCTAAAGAAGGACAGACTGTCTTTACAGGACAAAAAATTTTCTTAAAGACTGATTCTTCTAATATTACTTGTCCTGATTTCACTAATTGGACTCGTAAGGAAGTAATAGAATATTGGTCTACTAGTGGCTTACCGATAGTCTTAGATGGCTATGGTATAGCATATGAACAATCACTCTCACCTGGCTCTACTTTAGACACTAATACAGAACTAATTATTAAATTCAAAGATATTGAAGTAGAAATAGAAGAAGAGACAAGTACAGATGCAGATGAAGATATACCGATAGATGAAGAAAATATAGAGGAGGAGCAGTAATGAACTGAACCCACTTATTTGGACAAGTTAAGCTCTAAGAACCAATTAAGGCTTGATTCCTATATTCCATAG
>CASEQH010000036.1 GCA_949290085.1 uncultured Bacillota bacterium
AGAGCTAATGCCCTACTTAGAAATGTTGAAAAGTTTGGCTTTAAAAATACCTATGTCACCTCTTTAGATATCGAAGAAATGCATAAAAATAATGAAAAGTACTTCGATAAGATCTTGATAGATGCCCCTTGTTCTGGAGAAGGAATGTTTAGAAAAGATCCTTCCATGATTAAAAACTATCATCATAAATCCAAAGATGAATATATTAAGATACAAAGAAAGATTATTGATGATGCCTACTACCTATTAAAAGAAGGTGGCGAAATGGTTTATTCGACTTGTACCTTTGATATTAGAGAAAACGAAGCCATCATCGATTATCTTTTAAGTGAACATAGAGATATGAAAGTCATCGATTGTAATATAGCTAATCCTTTCTTTAAACCTGGCATCAAATATAATAACCGTGAAGAACTGTCTAAAGCTTTACGTCTATATCCTTTTAGTATTGAGGGCGAAGGTCATTTCATCTGTCATCTAAAAAAGGACGGTAATCAAATTAATGAACCTATCATAGCTAAAACGGATATCATCAAGAATGATTCCTTTCATGAATTTATGTCTTTGATTAATTGGTCTTATGATAAAAGATTTAAACTCATAAAAGATGATATCTATCTAATACCTGATATAAGTTTTAATACTTCGCACTTAAGAATTATTCGCTCAGGACTTTACCTTGGACAAATAAGAAAAAAGAACTTCGAACCTTCTCAAGCCTTGGCTATGGCTTTAAAAGCTAAAGACTTTAAATATATAATTAATCTAGATATTGATGATAATAGAGTTATCAAGTATCTAAAGGGTGAGACTATTGATTTAACTAATTTAAATTATCATGAAGGCTATAATCTAGTCTGTGTTAATGGCTTTAGTTTAGGTTTTGCCAAGATAAATAATGGTATATTTAAGAATAAGATAGCGAGTGGGTGGATATATAGATGAGATTAGATAAGTATTTAGCCGACATGAATTTAGGCACAAGAAAAGAAGTGAAGACTTTAATTAAGAATAGATTAGTAAAGATTAATGATGAAATCATTACTAAAGCTGACTATAATGTACAAGATAAAGATATAGTTAAAGTAAATGATGAAATCATCAACTATGTCGAATATGAATATATCTTACTTCATAAGCCTAGTGGCTATGTCTGTGCCAATGAGGATAGATTATATCCGACAGTCTTTGAATTAATAGAATCTAAAAGAAAAGACCTCTTTACAGTCGGCCGTCTCGACGTTGATACCGAGGGTCTTTTACTAATTACTAATGATGGTATCTTAGCTCATAGACTCATCGCCCCAAAATTTCATATCGCTAAAAAATATTATGTAAGACTTGAAAATGATTTAATCCCTGAAGCTAAAGAGATACTAGAAAAACCTATGGACTTGGGAGATTTTATCACTAAGGGTTCAACATTTGAAAAGATAAGTTCTAAAGAAGCTTATCTAACTATTGAAGAGGGTAAATTCCATCAAGTAAAACGCATGTTTGAAAAGATTGATAATAAAGTTATCTATCTAAAAAGAGTATCTTTTGGCTTTCTTGAATTAGATGACTTGGCTCTTTCTAATTGGCGTTATCTTAGTGAGGAAGAGATAAATGAACTTAAAAAGATGGTTGGCATTTGAATTGATTAGAATAATTAATCCATATTAAAATGAAATTACTAAGAGGAAGAACTATGGAAAAAGCTGTTATTGTCTACAAATCTAAGTATGGTGCAGCTAAAAAGTATGCCCTTTGGCTAGAAGAGATGACAGGTTATAAGTGTATAGACTTAGAAAATATCAAAAATATTAAGCTACAAGACTGTGACACTATCATCTTATTTTCTGGCATCTATGCCTCTACTATCGCTGGCTTATCTATATTAAAATCACAAAAAGATAAGCAGCTAATCATCTTTGCCACTGGTGCTTCACCATATGATGAAGATAATCTTAAAATCATCAGGGAACATAACTTAAGTGGTAATTTATCTAATATTCCCCTATTTTATGGCCAAGGGCAATGGCTTGATTCTAAGCTTAAGTTCGTCGATAAAACTATGGCTAAATTAATATATAAGTCACTAGAGAAGAAGGATGATAAAGATTTAGAGCCTTGGATGAAAGCTTTACTTAGCGCTTATGGTAAAGATGTCGATTGGACTAATAGGTCTTACTTAGAGCCATTGCTAAATTATCTAAAAGGAGAACAATATGGGTGTTAAAGAAGAATATGAATCATTAAACGGGAAACTCAGAAATGAAAAATATGTCTACCAAAGCATTACTATCGATGATAGTGTGATCGATGAGGTATCTATCCCTGAAGCTATTGATATCTATCATCAAAGTGCTGACTCAATTCTTTATTTTGGTGCCAATTGGTGCCCATGGTGTCGGAGCGTCTTACCTATTCTCATCAAGTATGCCACTAATAATAATTTGCGCATCACTTATATCAATCTGGATAATAAGCGCCCTGTCTATATTAAGGAGAATGATAAAATCATCACTAAAGATGCAGGTGATAAAGACTTTAACTTATTAGAGAATGAATTCAAAGACATCATGCAGAAGTATGTCTTAAGAAACGAAGATGAAGAAATAGAATTAGAAGATAAACTAACTATCTATATCCCTTTAGTAGTCTTTGGTAGCTTCGGCAAAGTTTTAGGTTATCATTATGGTGGTGTTGAGCTCAAGGAAGAACAGACAGCCTATGATTTGTTTGGTGATGAACAAGAAAAAGAATTATTAGATATCTTTGAAAATAAGAATATCATCCATGGTCTAACTTGTGATATTAATGGCTGTTCAATAAAATAACAGGAGGTAAACTTTGAAAAAAGTAATAATTAGTTTAATTTCTTTATTAATTCTATTTGGTTGCAATGCTCAAATCAGTCTTGAAGATGCAATTGAAGAGGTTAGAGACTATGCCGATTTTAATGAAGAGACTATGTCTATCATCACAACAAAAGATGAAGATGATGGTCGTTATATCGTCCTAGAAGATAACGGTTATGAGGTTGAAGCCAAGGTGGCCTATGATGGAAATATTATAATGTTCAATCGCTTGAAGACCAATAATGCTATTCCTGATAGCCCAAGCAATACCACCAACAATGGTAATAGTAATAGTAGTAATAATACTCCTAGCTATCTTTCTAATCCTAATTTAATTGACGATATCGAGGCATCACTTAAAACAGTCTTAGATAGTTTAAGCATCAGTGAAGATGATATCTATAATCTAACTATTGAAGATGAATATAATAATAACAGGATCATCTATTCTATTGATTTTAATACAGTTGATTATGAATATGAATTCTTAGTCAATCCTGAAGATTTATCTATCATTAATGAAGAAAGCGACCGCAATGATGATAGATTTATAAGTTTTGATGCCACTGTCACTCGTCAAAGAGCTATCGAAATAGCTTTAGAGACCAACAATTTAAATGTTGATGACATCTGTGATTTCAAAATAGAAGAAACTTATTATCAAGGAAATAGTATTTATGAGATTGATTATGATTCCTATGGCACTGAATATGAATTAATCATCGATGCCAATAGTGAAGAAGTAATTAGAAATGATTCTTATCAAAAAGGAAATGGCCACCATTATAGAGACTAATAAGAAATAAAAAATGAGCTTTAAGCAAATTGTGCTATAAAGCTCATTTTCTTATTAGGCTCTAAAATTATATCCACAATCATGACAATAGTAAATTCTCTTGGCACCAGTAAAGAAAGATTTAGATATCCAAACATATCCTTTACCTTGAGACTTTTTAATCAAAGACATTCACCAATCTACAAAGATTAGAAGAAAGAAGCCTATTATCCATAATACTTAGTATGTTACTACCTACATATTTTAAAAAAATATCCCCCTCCCTCGTGTCAATTGCTAAATTAGCATTAGTTAAATCTGGGCATTATTATTCTTAAAAGCCAATGTGCCATTATTAAATATTTTATGCGCATATATTAAAGATATAATAGGCACCAAAAAAGACCCTTTTGGGTCTTAGATATTAAGTTTATTTATTGATAGCTGCTTCAATGAATTTCTTCATTTGAGCCTTTGGTTGGAAGCCACCAGTCTTAGCTACTACTTCGCCATCCTTAAATAGATAAACGGTTGGGATAGACATGATACCGAATTTAGCAGCTAGGGCATTTTCATCGTCAACATCAACTTTCACAAAGTTTACATCGGCAAATTCGCCATCTAATTCTTCTAATATAGGGCTTAACATCTTACATGGTCCACACCATGTTGCAAAAAAATCTACTAAGGTATATCCGTTTTTGATTACTTCTTCAAATTCTAATTGATTAACTTGTTTCATCTTTTAGTCTCCTTTTATACCTTAATTATATTTTATTAATAGTTTTTTTCTAGCAATTTGCCCGCAGCTTTATCAATGATGACTACGACATCGTGATGTCTTTGTAGGATAGATGCTGGAAGGTCTTCTGTAACTTCGCCTTCTAATAATCCCTTGATAGCCTTAGCTTTATTTTCACCATTAGCTACTAAGAGAATCTTCTTAGCTTTCATAATAGTCTTTAGGCCCATTGTACAAGCTTGAGTTGGAACTTCTTCATTTAATGGATCAAAGAAACGAGCGTTATCTTTTCTTGTCTGTTCAGTCAAGTCAGTCACATGAGTTAAGCTTTCAAATGATGTGCCTGGCTCATTAAAACCGATATGGCCATTAGCACCAATACCTAATAATTGAATATCGACAGGTGACTCATTAATCATCTCTTCATATTCTTTACAATTAGCTTCTAAATCACCATTACCATTTGGCACATGAACATTTTCTTCTTTGATATCGATATGGTCAAAGAGATTGCGATGCATGAAAGTGTAGTAACTTTCTTGATGTTCCTTAGGTAAGTTTGCATATTCATCTAGATTAAATGTCTTAATCTCTGCATAACTAGTCCCATTCTCCTTGTGGTCTTTAATCATCTCTTGATAAAGTCCAACAGGGCTAGAACCTGTAGCTAAACCTAAAACGGCATTAGGTTTTAAGAATTCTTTCATGACATTGAAAGCTTCTTTACTGATTTCTTCGTAGTTATCAACAATAATTACTTTAAACATAGCTGCCTCCTTATAATATTTCTAAGCTATATGAAATAAGCATATTCTTATTTTCAGTTAATCTAATTATACTATCAGTTTGAGGATTTGTTTTAAAAGATTCAAAACATCCTGATGGACTTAACCAGGGCTCAATACAGATAAATGGAGCCTTTTCTTTCTTCCATATCGCTAAGTATGGAAAGGCTGTGAAGTTAATTTTTATCCTTTGTTTACCATTAGTTAAGATACAATAATCATATTTATGATGATCATAGATGATAGTTGCATCATTTATAAACATCTCTTCTTTTAAAGCTAAATCTTCATTATTAGAAAAGATAATATGATAATCTTCAAATGTTTCTTCTTCATTTAACGGACACTTAAAGGCAGGATGTAGGCCAAAACCAAAGGGCATCATCTCTTCATCATTATTGGTGATGCGATATGTTATATCTAGACGACTATTATGAAGATGATATTCTACATCAAGGCTAAAGTCATAAGGATATATCCGATAAGTATCTTCATCTTTTTTAAGATTTAGATGCAAAGTATCAGCACTTTTATCGACAAGACTAAATTCTCTATTTCGACAAATGCCATGATTGCCCATTTGATAGTCTTTGCCCTTAAATTTGATAGTACCATCTTTAGTCTTGCCAACTTGAGGGAAAAGGATAGGATTTCTACCCTTCCAATATCTTTCATCTCCATTCCAAAGAATATTGATGCCATCTTTCTTTAAATAGAATTCGTGCATCTCTGCAGCGAAGCTATCGACTACCAGCTTAGCGAAATCATTTTCTAATTCGTACTTCATCTTTACCTCCGGAATAAATTATCATAATTTTCATTGATGATCTTTTGAAATTCATCTTCATCTATATTCAATAATTCAGCGATATACTTACCAGTATGAACTACATACGCAGGTTCATTGCGCTTTCCACGATGAGGAACAGGAGCCAAATAAGGGCAATCTGTCTCGATTAAAAGCCTATCTAAAGGTACTATCTTCGCTACTTCTTTTGGCTCTTTGGCATTTTTAAAAGTAACTGTTCCCGATAATGATATATACATACCTAACTTGATAAATTCTTTAGCCATCTCCTTAGAGTCACTATAACAGTGCATGACTCCTTTAACTCTATGTGCCTTTAAGATATCATAGGTATCTTGGATGGCATTACGACTGTGGACGATGATGGGTTTATTTAATCTTTTAGCGATCTCTATCTGTCTTATAAAGATTTCCTTTTGTGCATCCTTATTATCTTTATCCCAATAATAGTCTAAACCTATCTCACCTACGGCCTTAACTCTACTATCCTCGAGTAAATTCAATATCTTATCAACTCTTTCTTTAGAAAATTCTTTGACATCGCCAGGATAGATACCTAGGGCAATATCAAATTCTATTTGGTCGGAAGTGATATATAAAGCTTTCTTGAAATCATCTTCGTTTAGACAGACTATCATGGCCTTTTTGACCTTGGCATCTATCATTCTTTGGATGACTTCATTAATATCATCATCAAAAGCTTCATCATTTATATGTGTATGTGAATCTAACCATGCCATATTACTTACCTAAACAGAAATTTCTAAACATGTGGTCGATTAAATCTTCTCTATATTCACGACCCAGTATATCACTCAAGTAGTGATAGCTTTCCATAATCGATGTATAGATGACATCGATTGGTGTATCTTCAATATCTTTTAAAGCTATATCTATTTCAATTAGTGCTCTTTTCATTAGAGCTATCTGCCTTTCATTATTTAAGACATCTTCATCAGCCAAGATAACATCTTCTTCAAACATCTTATCGATAGCGTCTGTAAGTGGCTTAATATCGTGATTCATAGCACTGATAGAAATACCTTCATGACCTTTGATATCTGCCTTATTGTAGACGATAATTCTTCTTTTATCCTTGCTTAATTCTAGTAATTCTTCATCAATGGCCTCTAAGTCCTTTGAAGCATCTAAGACTAATATTACTAAGTCGGCTTCTTTTAAAGCTTCCTTACTTTTTTCAATTCCTATCTTTTCAACGATATCTTCACTCTCTCTAATGCCTGCCGTATCAATTAGATGTAAAGAAGTATTTTTTAAATTGACATGACCTTCTACTAAATCTCTAGTTGTGCCAGCTACATCAGTAACTATGGCCTTCTCTTTTTCTAATAAGGCATTTAATAAAGAACTCTTACCGACATTAGGCTTACCGATGATGACAGTCTTTAAGCCATCCTTAACTACTCTAAAACGTTCAGCCTTATCTATCATCTCTTTAAAGGAAGCAGTCCACTTTAATAGATAAGGTTTTATCTTATTTTGGCTCATATCTACTTCATCTTCATATTCTGGATAGTCGATATTGACTTCTATCATAGCTAAGACATTCTTCATATCATTTAATAGAGGTTCTAGTAATCTTTGTATACTGCCGTCAATACCCTTGATAGCTGACTTAGCCTGATAGCGATTATTAGCATTGATTAAATCATTAATGGCTTCTGCATTCGCTAAGTCAATGCGACCATTTAGATAGGCGCGCTTAGTAAACTCACCATTTTCAGCTAATCGAGCACCCTTTTGTATCAGTAAATTCAAGATCTTTCTGGTGATATAGACCCCACCATGACAATTGATTTCTACAATATCTTCTCTAGTATAAGAATGTGAAGCATAAAAGAAACTGATTAATACTTCATCAATTACTTCATCATCTTCATAAATGTGGGCATATATCAGATGATTAGCCTTGATTTTATCATCGCTTAAATGAGCAATATCTTTGATGATATTAAAACTTTCTTCTCCAGACATCCTAACTATCGCAATGGCACCATTAGCTAGAGATGTCGATATAGCACATATAGTATCATTTAACATATCTTAATTCTAACATAATCACTATCAAAAAAAGTAGCATAGCTACTTTAGTCTTTGAGATTGAAATCTTCTAATTTGAGGACATCCATTTCAGCACTAGGGTCTTGTAGAAGACGCTTAGATTGGCGGAGTATGGCATCTTCGACTAGATTTCTCGCTAGGCGTCCATTGCCCGAAGTCGCATCTTTTTGCATCTGCACGATAGTGAAATAATCTTGCAGAGGTTTAAGTGCCTTTTCTTCAATCTTATAATCTTTAGACTTAGCGATACTCTTAGATATGAGCATCAATTCTTCACCAGTATAATCATCAAAGTGGATGATATTGGCAAAGCGTGACTTAAGTCCACTATTGGCTTTGAGGAAGTCTTCCATCTCTTTTGAATATCCTGCCAAGATTACAATTAAGTCATCACGATGGTCTTCCATAGCCTTAACAATAGTATCGATAGCTTCTAAGCCAAAGGAATCATCCTTACCACGATATAAAGAATAGGCTTCATCAATGAATAAGACACCACCGATGGCACTTTGAATGACATCCATAGTCAAAGGAGCAGTATGTCCGACATATTTACCAACTAGGTCAGCTCTAGTAACTTCAACTAATTGACCTTGTTTAAGAATGCCACAAGCCTTCATCATGCGTGATACTAGACGAGCGATGGTCGTCTTACCAGTACCAGGATTGCCAGTGAAAATCATATGCTTAGATACTTCAGCTGTCTTAAGGCCTTTTTGTTTACGAAGCTTTGATACTTTAATATGATTTTCTAGGCTCAATAGGTATTCTTTAACAGTATCTAGACCTACAATTTCATCTAATTCTTTTTGAATGGCTTCGCGCTCTAATCTTGTATCATCAATTAATTCTAGTGGATATTCTTCCTTTTCATTAAAGGCGATGACAGTTCCATCGTATTTGAGAGTCAAAGAGATAATTTGATCATTGCGAAGTGCCAAATCAACTAATTCATCATATATCTTACGAATGATAGGTGAAATAGAATCCACACCATCATTTGGCTCAAAACAGGATTTGATATATTCATAGATACTATCTTCAATATGCACATCCATCTCTAATTGAGTTGAACACTTTTGTTTAAAAGACATAAGTAATTTATCAACTATTTTATCTAGAGCTTCAGAATCTAATAGACTGGTGCTCACTCTGTCATCGATAGCGTCGATAAAAGACTTACCAAAGTAATCCATAATCTTAGAGACAGGATTTTCTGAGATATATACCAGGGTCTTATTGTTGCCATCTAAGTGGTCTATGACTTCTTTAGATAACTTACTCGTCGCTTCTTGTAGTTGGTTATTTAAAAAGACATAACGCTTATTTAAACTGCACTTGCCAGTGATGGTAAGTTCCGCCAACATGCGATTAAAGATAGGACTAGAAGCTTCAAAATTCTCAATCACGACGATAGGGTTTTTGCCCTGCAATGAGACATAGATATCTTGTAAAAAGAGTGTCTCTTGGCTCTGTGATTGAT
This sequence comes from uncultured Bacillota bacterium, assembly GCA_949290085.1. Lineage (GTDB taxonomy): Bacteria > Bacillota_I > Bacilli_A > Erysipelotrichales > Erysipelotrichaceae > CALUZH01. The sequence goes on from CASEQH010000036.1 coordinate 9,519, forward strand.
ATCTAGACATATCGATGGTACTCACCTCATTAGAGACAGTCAAACCATACTTCTTCAAAAGATTGGCCATACTAGTGACTAATAGGTGACGACCACTACCATTACTTCCAGTTAAGAGAATGGAATTTCTAATCTTCATCGGATTAGCGCCGATGACATATGGCCTTCTAAAAGCGATAGTCATTGAATCCGATGCCTCCTCTTGGCCAATGACCATACTCTTTAATTCTTGATTTATCTTATCAAAGACTTCTTTAGAGGCTTTACCATAAACAATTGTCTCTGGTGAATTAATTTTGACATTGAAGTCCTTTTCAATCTCTTTCTTTAAAGAATTTAAATCAGCATCACTGATTAAAGAATTTTCAGTCAAGCTAGATATTTCGGCATTATTCTTATCGATAATCTTCTGCAATTCATCCTGTGTCTTGTCTAAAACATCCAGTGAATCGCTATAGATATTAGAAAATCCTCGATTTTTACCCAAGACCTCTTTCATCAAACGCTCTTTTTCATCATTATTCTTCATTAACCAATCTCTCTTTTCAATATCTTATATATCTTAGCAGCTGTCTGTACTTTAGAAGACTTGAGCGCTTTATAGACATAAGTCAAACCATCATAATATCCCTTAGAATATAATGACGACTTATTAACTCGCGAATAGTCAGTTATCTCAGCGCTAACCTTTCCTTCGACAATAAATAGATTCTTAGGATTGTCTTGTGCTTCATTCAAGTATTTATCTATGGCTTCCCTATAACCTTCGACATATGTAGTTGAATTGCGAGCGCCAAAATCGACACCATTCAACATTTTTTCAAAACAGTCTAAACGATTATTAAACTCATCAATCTTAGGTAAGATAGGTTTTCTAACAGTTCTTCCCTCGTTGATGGTTCTACCAATACTAGCTAAATCAGGATGTGGATTAGCTCTTCTAGTTGTCACAGCCTCTTCTTCTTTTTCCGAAGTAACTTCATCTAATAATGAATAAATATCATCTAACTTATTCTTTTCCATTTTGTTCCTCTTTCTGGAATGGATTACTAACTAATCCATCCTTCTTAAGTAATGATTGGAGTGTAGTTATATCAGCTGATAAATTCATGTAATCATCTTCATGCAGAGATTTATTCATCTCTTTTAATGCTTCATTGATTAAAGCTATAGTCTTAACTAATTGAGTCTCATTCTTCTTAAACTCATCATTTTTAGCATTAATCTTACCTAAGTTTTTATAATTCTCTAATATCTTAGTCAAGATAGGCAAGTAATATTCATATAATTTAGTCAGTTTATCATTATCATTTTCATCGGCATATAAATCAATCTGTTTTAAAAGAGCTGACGTCTGATAAAGACCATTTTTAACCTCTTCATTTGCTATATCGACATTTAAGCTATTGATTTTATCGATATACTTTTGAGCATTCGATATTTCTTTTTGAACTTTAACTTCTTCTTTATTAGTTTCGACACTGTTGAAGACATTATCTTCTTCTTTAGAGAAGGCTAAGAGTAATTCGCATATCTTATCATACATGTCAGAAAAATCATTGCGAAATTCTTCCATGCTCATAATCAATTCGTCATCCATGGAGATGTACAAGTCTTCAATGACAGTATAATTGCCATTCTTAGTCGTCAAAGCTATATTGTCTACAATAGGTAATTTTATATTTTGACGGAAATATTTTTCTAGTTTTTTGTCAATGCGATTGCGATCCCGATTAGATAAGGTATTAGAATTAGATCTTCTCCTGCTTGAAGAATTGCGCACTCTTGAAGAAGAACGAACATCAGGTGAAGATGCCGCCTTAAAAACATTAAAGATAATAAATAAGACAATAAATATAGGTAATAAACTCACAAGACCTGACACAACTACCCCACCGAAACCAAATATCATTAAAAATATAAAAAATCCGATAATTCCTGAATTGTTGTTTCTATTCATGATATTAATTATACGCTAGTTTAGGCTATTTAAAAAGCACATCACAAAGAAAAAGATGGCTAATTTAA
>CASEQH010000037.1 GCA_949290085.1 uncultured Bacillota bacterium
GGAAGAAGTAGTTGACAAAATTTCAAAAGTTCATACAACAGACGATGATAGTGAAGTAAATATCAATGTAGAGACCGTTGTAGGATTATCAAAAGAATTAAGACAATCTACGGTAAGTATTGGAAAAAGAGACGCAAGATACTTAACTGATACTTTCTATCAGATTCAAAAAATTAGAATTGGATTAGAGAATCAGGTAAGATCTGTAAACCAAAACAAAGATGGAGAGGGTAATCCATCTATTATGGAATATGCAGCTTTATCACTGGCAGTATTAGAGAAGTCGATCGCATCAGCATTTGAAACATTTGTTGAATCTAGAGCAGAGACAAAATGGATGACAGAAATTAAAGGTATAGGTCCAACTATAGCTACTGTATTATATGCATATTTCAATGTAGATGGTGTAGAATCAGCTGGTAATTTCTGGTCATATGCAGGATTAAATAATAATAATAATCCATGGCTTGGAAAAGAAAAGGCAGCTCAGATTGTAAACGAGTTATATAAGATTAGATCTATAAAATCGAGAGGATTTAAATCTGTTATAAAAGGGCTCGTAAAACAAGGAATAATTACCAATGATACTATTAATACTATAGTGAATAGTATATCTTCTAAGAAAATCAATTATGATGAAATAGCTGTTAAGGAATTGATCTTTAAAGTATTAGGGGATCTAGCAAATGATATCTGCGCAAAAGCATATGATGCTGTGAAAGATCAACTGATGGAGTTTAAGCAGATTAATGAAGGCGATGGACTAGAAATAACTCCAGAAGCATTACAGGTATTAACGGAAGAAGAGATAGAAAGAATATCCAATGAAGAAGATAAAACGTTTGGATTTATTGATCTTAGTGTTCCGTTTGACAGCGATGATTTAGTAGATTATTTCATGTCATTATCTGATGCTAATATAATAACTGAAAAGTTAATTAGTATGCTGATGATAAAATTAAATAGTAGAAGAACTTATGCTACTATTAAGAAAAATTCTGTTGAGAAAAGAGAGAATGATAAATATTTCGGAAGAATTTCTAAAGAATCTTTAAGAAATTACTTATCTAAACCTCCATATAATATCAATCTTAAAGTTACTATGTGGAAGATTGGCGAGCAGTTTATGAGGAATTCTAATAGAGGATCTTTATACGGGAAACTCCTCCAAGAAAGAAGAGCTCTAGAGACAGAACGTAATAACAGACATGAATATGCTAATCAGGCGTTCCATTTACTTAAAGCTAAAAACTATAATAAAGGCACTTCGACATATCAGTATTTAAGTAAGGGGATGTTATCACCAGATCATATCAATGCAAGAGCAAAAAGATATGCAACAAAGCTATTCATAAGCCACGTATTTGAAATGATGTATATCAGTAAGAATGGTAAGATGCCGAAGACGCCATATGTAATATCAGTTGGCGATCATGTTGATTATATCGGACCAGAAGTACCATATGATAAGTATTTCAAATATACAAAATAATATAATTTTAGGGGATCATTTTGTATGATCCCCTGCGTATAAAATAAATCAGTGAGTATAAAATATCAGAAAGCATAAATGAATCGGGAAGAATAAAATTTCATGCTAGATTAATAAATCTATATGGTAGAAATATCTATATGATATAATAAATCAGGGTTCCATAATTATCAAGAAATGGTAATAAATCACAGCAAGTAAGTAATATCAGAGTTGTTAAATGAATCATCAGTGGATAAAACATCATAAGACGGAAATAAATCCAGCGGTATAAATTATCTTGGCAAAGTAATTAATCTTCGGACATAATATATCACGATATTCAAATAAATCAATGAGCATAAAATATCGCGATGAAAAAATAAGTCACAATTATCAAAATATCTCAGGATGCGAACAAATCATTACGTATAAAATATCAGATATGATAAATAAATCATTTCTTATAAAATATCATTTCCGCAAAATGAATCATATGAGCTTAGATATCAAATCGGACAAATAAATCATAAAGTGCAAACATAATGTCATGATAGACAAATAAATCAATGAGTCTAAATTATCAAGTTTAAATAATGAATCAATTTAGCAAAAATATCATGGAAAATTAATGAATCAGCGTTCGCAAAAATATCATGGAAAATTAATGAATCAGCGTTCGCAAAGATATCATGTAGAATTAATGAGTCATATTAATAAAAAGATCACTCTTGTTAAATGAATCAAATAAAGAGATATGTCATTATATGAAGAATGAAGCATTAGTTTATTACCGGAACATTGATGTAATAATCAGAGAGGTGATAAGCTAATGCCTAAAATGACATCTGTTATAATAAATGACCTATATCCGGTCG
>CASEQH010000038.1 GCA_949290085.1 uncultured Bacillota bacterium
TTAATCTTGTCTGCCGATAAATAAACTACAGTGTCATCTCTCTCTTGAAAGACTTTCTCAAAATCATCCTTTATATATTTGATCTTAGCAACATCTACATCGCCGTCCCAATCACATGAAACGGTCAGACTTTCTATATTGTCTACCAATGCAGTCCGAGAAAAATTACACGAACCATCAAACCCAACATCATTAATACCATCAGAAAATATACCTGACTTGGTATGCGATATGCCAATACCATTCTTAGGCGCTATAATTTTAATATCAAGACGATTATGCCGTATGAGCCATGCTAAACAGTTAAAGAAATGATTATCTCTTTCTGACAATGTTTCTTTAATCTTTTGAATGTTTGACACATCAAAATAAGGTATTTCAACATCACCAGTCCCATCTGCAATAGCTTTCTTATCTTCTGCTGTTAAAATGTCATTAACTATAAGTCTCATCCTTCCTCCATTATAAAGGAATACTGCGAATCCATTAGCGAGCACGCTTATCGCAGATGAAGAAAAGAACCCAAGCATAAGATCAAAATGCGTCGTATTGCACAAACAATCGGAGAAGAAACCTATCGGTTCCCATTCTGTACGCGATTTGTACCGCCGATGTTCAGGCCATATGATATCTGATTTGAGCATACTTTATATCTACCTATTGATAATATATTTATTTAAGCCCTCTTCAACGCAATCTACTGAAATATTTTTGACTAATGCATATCTATTATAAAGGTCCTTTTTATCTTTATCTTTAAGCAGGTCAGGATTAAAAATATAAACAAACAGGTATTTTAGCAATATTTGATTATTCACTAACATCCTTTTTGATGAAGGGTCCCATATAATTTTAGTCCAAGGCTCTTTTGATACATCCCTATTTAATTTTGAGAATACTACGAGTATATCTTTAATAGATGTTTCATTATTCTCCGAACATATATAAGAAATAGACTTTATCATTTGAAGCAAAGCGACAGGTCTAAATATAATATTCCCTCCACTTATAGGATCTCTATACTTTTCTGCAGCCGTTAATGGATCTTTATGTATAAAATCCTCTATCTCAGAGAATACACCAACCATTAAATTCCAAAAGTCGTTTAAAAACTCGATGTATCTTAATATTATCTCTTCATCAGGTCTGCTTCTTAAAAAATCTTTTAACTTAGTTTTACTTATTATCTTTTTATAATAAAAGATTTGAAATAACTCGACATTACATTCATACAATGTAATTAGTGAAGTAAAAGAACTTTTATCATTTACCGGGATAGACTTAGTATTAGTAGCTTTTATACGATCATCAGTAAACAAGACATGGTTTTCGAGCAATTCTCGTGTAGCAATTGCTACAATATCATCTTCATCTAAAGCTATAATATCTCCTAATTTAACCGGCTTTGCATACCTATTAAGAGTCGGGAAAATTCGTCTAGACTTTTTCATGCCTGCATCACTGGTACTATGACCGATTAATATCACACTTATCGTCTCAGTAGCAAGTACTGGATTCTTTTTAATAGCCTCTTTAATTCCCTCAACACGATGTTGTCCATCGACAGGAAATATTTTCTCTTTACCATTGAGATGTAATATGCCAACATTGGGGAACTCATTGTCATCAAGTTCAAATCTAATCTCTGTCCATTGAGGTTCCCCATCATACACGGCTAAAACCAAAGCATTAAAGAAACGATCATCTCGGTCCAGGATATATTGTTTAATCTTTCCACTATTATCTGTAAGAGATCGTTG
>CASEQH010000039.1 GCA_949290085.1 uncultured Bacillota bacterium
TATCGAGGGATATACTGGAACTGCAACTTGGGAAGCTAGTGAAGCAGTAAAAGTTGAAGGTGAACCAGTAGAGCCAGAAGAACCAACAGATGAACCTAGCGGTCCTACTTGTGCAGGTTCTAAAGACAAAAACTGTGATGGCGTAGTAACTTGTGAAGAAGAAAAAGGTGAAGGCTGGACTTGGAACAATACTTCTAAGGTATGTGAATTCACAGGTGGCAAAGATTATTTAGTTGTTAATACAGCTGCTAAATAATTAACCTATTATTCAATGTTTTAAATTCCTAAAAGGCTCTGGCTTAATGCCGGAGTTTTTTAGTATGTATTAATGATATAGAAACTTGCTATGAGAAAAACGAATATTAAAATTTAAAGTACTCTCTACTTTTTTTAAATAAAGTGCTATACTAGATGTATATAATTAACTAAAGTTAACTATATAAATGGAAAATAGAAAAGATGAATAAAAACATGGGTATATCGTTACTTATAGTTCTGGCAATGGCCATTGTTTGCTTCAAACAGCGTAAAAGAGATTTCATGTCAAAATAGGTAATGAGCTCTATGAGACGTTTTTGATAACCTATAAGACGCAAACTATTGTGATTCTGTAATTATGATTGTGAGTGATGAAGAAAAAGGTGCTGGTTGGACTTGAAATAACGAATTAAAAGTATATGAGCATACTGGTGGTAATAATTGGTAATAATTATAAAGTAGTAAATACAGGAGCCAAATTATAATTATTATCTTTATATATTTCATTGTTGAAACTCCTTTGAAACAAAAATAACCTGATTTATATCAGGCTATTTTTGTATATATACTTAGATAAATAAAAAAGACTCTTTCGAGAGTCATTATTTCAATATTAATGGCGGTCCGGACGGGGATCGAACCCGCGATCTCCTCCGTGACAGGGAGGCATGTTAAACCACTACACCACCGGACCATGGAGCAGATGAAGGGAATCGAACCCTCGTGTCGACCTTGGCAAGGTCGCGTTCTACCATTGAACTACATCTGCATTTTTTATGGCGAAGAAGGAGGGATTTGAACCCTCGCGCCGGTTTCCCGACCTATGCCCTTAGCAGGGGCACCTCTTCGGCCTCTTGAGTACTTCTTCACTCTACGCTTGCCGTTCAGCGCCTTTTAATATTATCATAGGCATTTTCATTTTGCAAGCATTTGTGATATTATTTTTTTGAGGTGATTTTGTATGGCGATTGCGAGATTCATGAAGGTAAGTCTTGAACAGTTTGAAAAAGATGTCCTTAGATTAAAAGGTGAATTTAATAGAGAGTGGTATGATGATATTATTTTACCTAAAAGGGCTACTAAGGGATCAGCTGGCTATGACTTTTATTGTCCATATGATATCACAATCAAAGCTGGGCAAATGGTTTCTATACCCTTAGGAATCAGAGTTAAAATGGAAGAAGGATATGTCTTAAATATCTATCCACGCTCATCTATGGGTTTTAAATATCAGATGATGTTAGCTAATACTACTGGCATTATCGACAGCGATTATTTTGAAGCTGATAACGAAGGACATATCATCTCAGTTATCGTCAATCGTGGTGACAAAGATATTATTTTAAAAAAAGGTGATCGTTTTGTCCAAGGAATATTCCTAGCTTACTATCTAGCTGAAGAGGAAGATGAATTCGCTAGAAGGACTGGGGGCTATGGTAGCAGCGGAAAGTAGTATCTTGCGCTCATAGCTTAATGGATAAAGTATTTGATTCCGATTCAAAGGAGTGTAGGTTCGATTCCTACTGAGCGCGCCAGTGCTGACTTGTGTGAGAGGTTTAAACAACCGTCTTGGAAAGGCGGCGTACGCCACAAGCGTACCGCAGGTTCAAATCCTGCAGTCAGCGCCATTTATTATTTAATTGGAATAGGAGGGAAATTATGAAGACAGTTTGGGAAAAATATGATGACTCTAAACTTCAACAGGTATTCAAGTTTTCTGATTCTTACAAAGAATTCTTAGATGAAGGTAAGACAGAGAGAGAATGCGTCAAGAAAGCTATCGAATTAGCGAAAGAAAGAGGTTTTAAAGATTTAGCCAGTGTTACTGAATTAAAGGCTAATGATAAAGTTTATGTCAACAATCGCGGTAAGAATATTTGTTTATTTGTAATTGGTGAAAAAGATGTAGTAGACGGAATGAATATCTTAGGAGCACATATCGATTCACCACGTGTTGATTTAAAACCTAATCCTGTATATGAAAGCGAAGGTTTATGCCTTTTAGATACTCACTACTATGGTGGTATTAAGAAATATCAATGGGTAGCTCATCCAATGGCTTTACATGGTGTTGTATGTAAGAAAGATGGCACTACAGTTGAAGTTAAGATTGGTGATGACGCTAATGATCCAGTTATCGGATTTACTGATTTATTAATTCACTTATCACAAGATCAGATGAAGAAACCCGGCGCTACAGTCGTTGAAGGTGAAGACTTAAATGTATTATGTGGTTCTTATCCTGCTAAGGGCGAAAAAGATGAAAAGGATTTAGTAAAAGCTAATATCTTAAAGATTTTAAAGGATAAATATGACATTGAGGAAGATGACTTTTTATCAGCTGAATTATCTATCGTTCCAGCAGGAAAGGCTAGAGATTATGGTTTAGATTCAAGTATGGTTATGGCCTATGGTCATGATGATAGGGTTTGTGCTTATACGTCTTTAATGGCAATTCTAGATACTGATAAGCCTGAACGTACTTCTTGCTGCATCTTGGTTGATAAGGAAGAAGTTGGTTCACAAGGCAATACTGGTATGCAATCAAGATTCTTTGAAAATGCGGTTGCTGAAGTGATTAGTAAGACAGGTGTTTATGATGATATGAAATTACGTCTCACTCTACGTAATTCAAGAATGTTATCATCTGATGTATCAGCTGGTTTTGATCCAAATTATCCAGCTGTCTTTGAGCCAAAGAATGCTGCTTTCTTAGGCAGAGGTCTTTGCTTCAACAAGTATACAGGTTCAAGAGGCAAGAGTGGTTGCAATGATGCCAATGCTGAATTTGTAGCTAAGGTTAGAGAGACAATGGATAAAAATGATGTTGACTTCCAATTTGCTGAACTTGGTAAAGTAGACCAAGGCGGTGGAGGAACTATCGCTTATATCTTAGCTAACTTAGATATGGATGTAATCGATGCAGGTGTCGCTGTGCTAAATATGCACGCATGTTACGAGATTGCCTCTAAGGCTGATATCTATGAAGCATATCGTGGTTATATGGCCTTCTTAAAGGATATGAAATAATGTTTATATACTATGATGAAAGCCTTCTAACGCTCTTATCTAGTATTCGTAATTACTTCCATTTAAACAGCTTCTATCCTAGTGATAGGGACTTAGATGTTTTAATGACTAGTAAAAGACCAGAACATATTTTAATGGTTTCAATTAATGGCTTAGGAGCTGATGAGGTTAAAACTAAACTAGCTCCTCAAGCTTTTTTAAATAGAAATTTCTTTAAAAAGGTTCAAACTGTCTTAGCCAGTGATGAAATCGAATTATTAAGTGGTAAATCATTTAATATGCTAGAGCATCAAATGATAAGCGATGAGGGCATAAATAAGCTTGATATTGATTTAGATGGATTAGATAATCTTAGTCTTACATCAAATATTAGCTTAGTAGAAATTGATGAATATGAAAACGTAGTTAGGAAGTATGGCTTAGATGCCGATGAGACCTTAAACTACTTAAAGAGATTAGATATTAAATTAGAAAGTTTAGCCAATAAGATTAGTAATGATGCCATGCTTATAGTCTTTTCCAAATATGGCCTATGTCTTGTGGATAAGATATATGAATTAAAGGACAGTAAGTATGAAAATTATTTTAGTTTAAAGCCAGACTTAAGTAGTCGCCTTATGAATTTTCATATCAAAAGTGAATATCTTGATGACTTTGCCAAAGAATTTAAAAAGGATTTTGAAGATTATTTCATCCTTTTAAACAAGCATCAAGTAATTGATTCAAAATTATTTGGTTATGGCGAGAATGATACAGCCTTTGAATCCTTCTTAGGTGACTATGTCGCTATAGCTAAAAGCAGTATGGATTTGGCTTATGGAGATAGTGTTATGCCTGTAAGTCACGGCGGTATCTTAGATAGTGAAGTATATGTACCTTTTATAATTTATCAAAAATAAAAAAGCCGATCGGCTTTTTGTTTATATATATGGTGCACCAGACAAGACT
>CASEQH010000040.1 GCA_949290085.1 uncultured Bacillota bacterium
GATAGTTGATGATATCATCCATCAATGATTTAATATTCTCTAAACGTTCTGTCTCATTATCACTTTCTAGCATTAAACGATAACCACTGTTATCTAAGACCTTTTGAAAGAGTTTTTCTAGATTGCTAGGATCTTCTTCTAATTGTCTCTTCCATCTTTCAACCATCTCGACATAAGAACCAAGAACCTCTTTGTTCTTATTGTAGAGGCCATTTTTGATGACATCATACATTGTCATATTCTCTTCTCTAGCGATACTTAAAATATTATCAATAGTCTTTTGACCTATACCTCTTTTAGGTGTATTAATAGTTCTTGTAAAAGCTAGGTCATCATTTGTTACTATCATTCTGAGATATGAGAGGATATCTTTAATTTCCGCTCTTTCATAGAAGCGTATGCCTCCATAGATGACATAAGGAATATGTTTTTCCATCAAGACTTTTTCTATATTTCTCGACAAGTAATTAGAACGATATAATACAGCAATATCTTTATAATTATAGCCTTCATCATGAAGCTTCTCTATTTCACTAGTCACATAGTAAGACTCCTCATCTTCACTCATCAAAGACTTATGGATTATCTTTTCACCTAAGCCCTCATTAGAGAATAAGTCTTTCTCTAGACGCATACGATTATTTTTGATGACACTATTTGCACCATTTAAAATATTACCGGTTGAACGATAATTTTCATTAAGATAGATAGTCTTAGTATCTTCATAATCTCTGGCGAAATTGATGATGATACTGACATCGGCGCCACGCCAAGTATAAATAGTCTGGTCAGGGTCCCCAACGACATAGATATGATCATGTACAGTGGCTAATTGACGAATGAGATTATATTGGAGGTGGTCGACATCTTGAAACTCATCAACCAAAATATAGTGGAAACGATTAGACCACTTTTCCTTAATATCAGGATATTTATTAAATAAGCGTATAGTCCAAATGATTAAATCATCAAAATCTAGGGCATAGATACTTAAAAGACGATTTTGATAATAGTCATAAACCTTAGCTTTTAGAGTCTGTCTTTCATCACCCATAGCTAATTCATAGGCTCTCTCAATAGATACATCAGCGCATTTATTATTTGATATATATTCTAACATGCTGCCATAACTATAAGTCTTCACATCGATTGATAGACTCTTATAAGCTTCTTTTAATATCTGCTTTTGATCATCGGCATCGACGATAGTAAAGTTTTTAGGATAGTTTAAAGCCTTGATATCTTCGCTTAATATTCTCACACATAATGAGTGGATGGTAGAAATATATGAACCTGTTCCCCTATCTTTTAACATTTCATCTATTCTTCTTTTCATCTCATTGGCGGCCTTGTTGGTAAAGGTGATAGCTAATATATTATATGGTTTGACATTCATCTTTTCGATTAGATAAGCTATGCGCATGGTCAAAACTCTAGTTTTTCCACTACCGGCACCAGCGATAACACGTATATGTGGACACTGTTCTATCACAGCTTCTTTTTGAGCATTATTTAAATCTGCATAATTAATCATAAAAGTCACCTCATCTGCAATATTATACACGAAATATCACTTCAGATTATATGATATAATTATAGAATGATTACGAATGATAGTTTTAAAGATTATATTTTACTGGATGCTGGCGACAAGGAAAAATTAGAATCTTGGAGCGGCATTATTTTGCGTCGTCCTGATCCTATGGCTATATGGCCCAAAACCAACGAAGCCTTATGGCAAAAAGCTGATGCCATCTACCACCGTTCTAGTAATGGCGGTGGGCATTGGGAATATCTTAAGAAAATAAAAGAATATTGGACTGTCGATTTCTTAGATATGCGATTTAAAGTATCGCCAACCAACTTTAAACATACAGGCCTATTTCCAGAACAAGCAGCCAATTGGAAGTTCATCTATGACAAGATTAAAAATAGTCCTAAAGAAGATATTAAAATATTAAATCTATTTGCCTATACTGGGGCCGCTACTATGGTAGCTAGCCATGCAGGTGCTAAGGAAGTAGTTCATGTAGATGCCTCTAAAGGCATGATAGAGTGGGCAAAAGAAAATATGCATCTCAATAAATTAGATGACCATTGCATCCGCTATATTGTTGATGACTGTTTAAAATTCTTAAAAAGAGAAGTTAAAAGAGGACATCGTTATGACGGCATAATCATGGACCCTCCTTCCTATGGTCGTGGCCCTAATAATGAATTATTTAAATTTGAAGATAAGATTAATCCTCTACTTGAAGAAAGTGTCAAACTCTTAAGCGACGACGCCTTATTTCTAATCATCAATTCTTATACTACCGGCTATAGTCAAACTGTCTTAAAAAATACTCTTAGAATGCATATCCCAGCTGAACTTAAGGGCAAGATATATTCTGATGAATTAGGCATACAGATTAAAGACAGTGACTACTATCTTCCATGTGGTTTTGTGACAAGGTGGGAAAATGATTGATATCCTCTATGAAGATAATCATCTTCTAGTATTAGTAAAACCTGTCAATGTCCCAATGCAAGAAGATGAATCAAAAGATCTTGACCTATTAACTATGGCTAAAATGTATATTAAAGAGAAATATAATAAGCCTGGCAATGTCTATTTAGGTCTTGTTCATCGCTTAGATAGACCAGTTGGCGGCATCTGTGTCTTCGCTAAAACTTCTAAGGCAGCTTCAAGACTGAGCAAAGAGATACAAAATCATCAATTCAAAAAGGAATACCTAGCCGTCTTAGAAACTGATAAAAAAATAAGTGATGGTCACTTAGAAGATTATCTTTTAAAAGATACTAAGACCAATATGGTCAAAGTTGACCCTAGAGGAAAACTTGCCATACTCGATTATCACTTGATTAAACAAGTATCTTCCCTCGCTCTAGTCCATATCTATTTAAAGACTGGTCGTTCCCATCAAATAAGAGTTCAATTCTCAAGTCGTCATATGCCACTATTTGGCGATCAAAGATATAATCCCCACGCCAAAAAAGGTGAACAGATTGCCCTTTGGTCCTATCGCTTAAGTTTTATCCATCCGACTTTAAATAAAGAAATGTGCTTTGAAGCACCTATAGACCGTTATCCATTCAACATATAGGAGGACTTTATTATGAAAAAGAAAAGAGTATTAAATGGTCTTTTTATCTCAGGTTTAGCTCTTGTCATCTTGATAGCTCTATCCATCTATAAGATTCCTAACTTCATCAATACTACCCGTCTAGAAGAATTAGGTTATTCCAATGAGGCTATAAAAGCTATCTATGATAAGAATATTCGTAAAGAAATCTTAGATAATAACTATTACAGTGCCTATTTAAATTCCGAGGTCACTAAAGATAGCTTTAATACCGATTATGTCTTTCTATACAGTGTGGCCGATGAATTAAATGATACATCTTTCGCTTTATATGAGCGTTTAATCGAACTCAAAGGCTATAGTAAAGAAGAATTGATGAAAGTCTATGATAAACTTCCCATCTATGAAATTACGCCACTTTTGGTCTTTGATAAAATTGAAAATATCGATAACTATATCAATGATTGCTTGAGCCATACAGAAAATACTAAAGACAGCATCATTTTGAGCAATGATTATCTAAATGCCTACACTAATGAGATAACAATAGATAATCCCGATAGTATTGAAGTATTTATCTCTTTAAAAGCGCCCCTGGGTGATTATGTGCCCGAAAAACTAGTTGAGATACCTAGTCAGCTAGCCTCTCCTGACCTATATCTAGAATCAAGAGCTCTAGAAGCCTTCCAAAATCTTTGTGATGCCATTAGCAGAGAAGAATTAGGTATCTATGCCGTCAGTGCATATCGCAGCTATGAAGATCAAGAAACAGTCTACAATTCCTATAGCAGCGATAAAGAGGCTGATCAAAATACCATCAGACCTGGCTATCTAGATAATCAAAGCGGTTTATCTGTCATGGTCGTAAGCATTGAAAATGAAAGTTTGAGTGGTTTTAAAGATACTGAAGCTTATACATGGCTCAAAGATAATGCCCACAAATATGGTTTCATCTTCCGCTATCCAGAAAATAAACAATCCATTACCGGTCAGGAAGGAATGCCATATTATTTGCGATATGTCGGAGAAGACTTAGCAAAAAAGATCTATGGGTCAGGCTTGACCTTTGATGAATATTACATGTTTTATATGTATGAAATAGAAAAAGAACAATAATAACTTAAAAAGATGGTCGCTACCATCTTTTATTTTGGATTAGTTCTTTTGAATAAAATGATAGATTTCTTCTCTTCTATCTTCCATATCTAGGCGACCAAGATTATATAATTCAATTAATTTGTCCTTGTCGCCATTTAGTCGATTAACTGGAATGGACTTGCTTGGATAGAAATAAAGTGCCTTATTATCTTTTTCTAAATCTTTGATAATCTTAATTTGATTATTATAATTTAAATGTCTAATTGCATAGTCTTTAGCGACTGAGGGATGATTTAGATAATTTAGTTTCATCAGGAATTTGATAAACCAAGAGGCTTCTTTGCGCACATAATCTTTAGGTTTAGTCGTAATGACTAAGTGAAGGTCATTATTATCTTTGATAGATTCTTCAATCGGTATCATCTTAGTGATACCGCCATCTAATAATTCCTTGCCATCATGTTTAACGACACGACCGATAATAGGCAGTGTACAAGCGCCTTTTAATAAATCCATCTTTAAATCGATATCTTGCACATCATAAAATTCAGTAGCGCCCTTATCTAAGTCATAGACACCTATTTTAGCCTTTTTATCAGTCTTGATAACTCTTTCGATATCAAAGTGGAAGACTTGTGGAAAGATATAGTCAAAGAGATAATCATAACCTACATAACGTCCTTCGCGCAAAAGTGAGCGCCAACCCACTAATTCTTTATCGGCAATATAATTAGTCGATAAATCAAATAGATACTTCTTTTCTTTTAATAGGAAGGAACATAGATGAACAGCTCCTGTCGATATGCCATAGGCACTATCAAATTCTATACCTTCATCGATGAGCCAAGAAAGGCAACCAGCGGTATAAGCTCCTCTAAATCCGCCACCCTCTAATACTAAAGATATTTTCTTTGTCATAAAAATCCCCTTTATTTATGTTTAAAGCTATAATATTCGCTATCTTTATTTTCATCGATACCACTTTCTTCTTCATATATTTTGAATGTATGATTCTTAAATAAAGATTCAAAATCTTCTATGCATAAGGCATAGCGACTACCATTTCGATAATTAATTAAGCTATCACTACGCATAACATAAAAACTATTGATATTATCATCAGTCAAGACAATACCCTTCTTTAATAATTCTAAAGCTTTTTGATAGTTTAAGATATCACTCATAATAGGTGCTCCAATAAGGTCTTAAGCCCTATAAGTACTAATATAATACCGCCAAAGATGATAGCCTTATCCTTTAATAAGACACCTAAATGTTTGCCTAGTTGATGAGCAATGAGACAACATATCGTTGTGACAACGGCAATGATAAGACAAGCTAAAAATGGATTGATACTCAAAAGCGGTAAGCTGACACCAACAGAAAGAGCGTCAATGCTTGTAGCTATAGCTTCAGTAATCAGTATCTTATTAGAGAAAGTCTCGCACCCATTACAGATATCATCATCTTTTTTAAGACCTTCTCTAATCATCCTAATACCTAAGAAAGCTAATATGCCAAAGACTATCCAATGGTCCACTACTTCTACATAAGATATAAATGGCAAAATGATAAAGTAGCCAATAAGTGGCATCAAGCCTTGAAAAAAGCCGAATAGCAAGGCTGAAATAAGCATTTCTTTAGTCTTGTAATTAGCATATTTAATTCCATTGACTATGGAAACTGCACTGGCATCCATCGCTAGTCCAACACCTAATAAGATAGCGCTAAACAATTTAACCTCCACATAAAAAGACTTAAAGCTTTTAAGTCTTTCTTAAACGTATTCATAGTATCAAATATTCCCTATGGCTTCAAGCTAAAATATTGGTGCAAAGACAGCTAATATCGCCTGAGCTATACGAATGATGATATTGGTCTTTTGCACCTTTTCTAAAGTAATCTCTTCAGATTCCTTTAAAGTTGCAAGATAGTCAGCCTTCATCTTCATAATTTCATTATCAAAGGCGATAAGTGTGCCACATTCATAATGGAGATAGTAAGAGCGATAATCCATATTAATCGTTCCGCTAAGGGCGATATTATCATCACTCACAAAGAGCTTAGAGTGAATAAAACCAGGAGTGTATTCATATATCTTAACACCAGCCTTTAATAAGACCTCATAATTGCTTCTAGTGACCATAAAGACGGTCTTTTTATCAGGAATCTTAGGAACAGTAATGATGACTTCGACCCCTTGTTTAGCTGAAGTCATTAGGGCATGAGTCATATCATAATCCAGTATTAGATAAGGCGTATGAATATAGATATATTTCTTAGCCTTATTAATTAGATTCATATGCACAGTTCTAGCGACATCTTCATCATCGGTTGGACTGTCTGAAAATGGTAAGACGATGCTTTCAGAAGTGACCTTACGACTCTTCAACGTGAAGTCATCATATTTGAGTTTCTCCTTGGCAAAGACATTATAGAATTGGATAAACATGATGGTCAAAGAGCTGACAGCCTCTCCTCTTAAAGAGATAGCTGTATCTTTCCAATGTCCAAAGCGTTCAATCGCATTTATATATTCATCAGCGATATTTAAACCACCCATATAACCATATTCATTATCGATGACACATATCTTGCGATGGTCACGATTATTAGCTTTTGATAAGAAGACTACTAGGGCAGAGACAGGATTAAAAGCCACGATGTTGATGCCATAAGAGCGCATTGTGTTTTCAAAGTCTTTAGGAAGACAAGTAATACTACCGCCATCATCATACATGAAATAGACCTTTACTCCTTCCTTTACCTTTTCCTTTAAGACCTCAGCAATCTCGCTTAACATTTTGCCTTCTTTGACAATAAAGAATTCTAGGAAGATGAAATGTTTAGCTTTCTTTAAATGTTTAATCAAATCATTAAAGTAAGCTTCACCAGTAGAAAAATAATGCACTTTAGTATTTTTATAATAAGGATAATATGCATTATTTTTGACATAGTCAAACTGTTGAGCAATATCGATAGAATCGATATTGATATCCTCGCTGACATATTTGCGATAAGCATTTTTACCAGACATCAAATTTCTAGTAATTTCTTTGCGCAAACTCTTTGGTATCTTCTGTTCCGCAAACATCAAATAGATGACACCACCCACAACCGGTATAAAGTTGATGAGTATTATCCAAGCAAGTTTATATGACGTATTGACATTACGATTGACAATATAGATAGTCAAGATAATATTCAAGACTAAAAAGAAAGCTCTAGTGACTTGTGATGTCAAAGAAAAAGAATATAGTGACAATAAGACAAGAGCTAACTGTAATACCATAATCATCGCAACCATAAAGATTCGCGACATCATAAACTTTAATAAATAATCAAAAATCTTGCGCATAAACTTATAACTTATATCTAAAAATACACTTTACTCTTTCATTTTTTCTATATAATTCATGGTCGACAGGTACATCAAAAACACCTAAGAATTGACCATTTAATTTAACTAGGGTCTTATATGAGGCGATGTTGTCGGGCGAACAAGTGATGATGAGTTCATTCATGTGATATTCTCTTTTAGCTATTTCAAAGACTTTTAGACAAGCCCAATAAGCATAGGAATGGCCACGATGCAAGCTATGGATAAAATAACCGATATTGCCATAATAGAACATATTCTCATCCATCTTAAAGCGAATATCGATGCTTCCAAGCTTAATCCTTGTCCCATGTTTATAGATGTTATAGAAGATGCAAGGCACAGAATCATAGGCTTCTTCGGCACTGACTTTATAATTCTCTTCTAAGTCGACTACTTCACCTTCGTAAAAACTCTTACGACTCATCAACTTTCTTAACAAGTTCAATATACTCACCTTCGTCTATGGCTCCCTCATGTATCTTCACATCATTAAGATAAAAGCTTGGAACATAATAATAATCATAAGTATCAGCTAATTGCCTATCCTCATTTTCATCAATGATGATAAGTTTAGCGTCTTTAAAAGGATACTTACTTATATATTCCAAGGCCTTTTGACAATATGGACAAGCCTTCATGATAAAAAGTTTAACTTCTTTCATGAATATATTATATCAAAATCCACGACTTCCGCCAGTATGCGAAACTCCACTAGAACCACGGAAAGAACCACTGCTAGAAGAACCACTACTCTTATTTATCTTCGTCTTATGCATAGTAGTATATAAGAATAAGTCACGTTTCTTATTAAGTTTTAAGCTGCCTGCCTCAATATAATTGGTCGCTTCATGTTTAAGAGACTTCATCTTCATATTCTTTAAAGTGGCAACGATAAAGACTATTGTTATAATAGCTGCAACGGCTAGAGAAGAGATAAGTATCGTCATTAAATATTCATGATTGATACGATCTGGATTTGCTAAAAAGTAAGCTGACTCATCAAGGAAGGATAAGATAGCGCCAGCGTAATCACCACTTACCATCTCATCATTTACCAAGTCTAATAACTCATCGATAGCTGAAGAATCGAAATTATCTTGAATATTGCCACTAGAGACTATGACATATTCTCGATTAGCCATATTGATGCCAAAGATTAAACCATCACTCTTATAGCCACCATAGTCATAGAAATCACTAGCCCATACTCTGATATCCCCAGTATAATATTCATCGCCAGTAAATATTACGACACTGATACCATATTTGGTTTCGATGTCATCTATCTTTTCTTGAATTTCCTCAATCTCTTCTGTACTAAAAAGCCCTGCTTCATCATTGATACTATTAGAAGCAGCACTTAGATTAATATTGCCGATCAAAAATAAGGAACATACTAAAATAATAATCTTTTTCATAAGTATCTAATACATAAATAGCCAATGGCAAATATTACCGCAAAACTAAGGACAAAAATGAAAATGGAGTAAAGCACTAGCTTCTTAATATCGCTAGGAATCTCACCGGCAACTTTTAAAGTCTGACCATTAATGGCAAAGGTATACACCTTATCATTATATGTTCGCGATAAAAGATAGACAGGCAAAAGGGCATAATGAATCTTGCCATCATTAAAAAAGATAGACGAACTTTCTAAGATACAGGACGAATAACCAATCACTGTACTAGCTAAGGCCTTTATCATGCTACTTTGAATTCTTTCGTTCGCTCTTTTCTTACAAGTTTCTTCATCTTCTTGGCGAATATCGGCATAAAAGCCTGCAAGATATGCTGTATTAAAGTCAACAGCCTCATCATAATCAAATGGCTCTAGAGTTTCAGACAGAGCGCTATCTAACTTGATAGAGGCATCAACAGGAACTTTATTAAAGGATAATTCACCATCTCTGATACCCAAAAAGTGACTAACTTGCGTATAGTGATAGCTACTATCAGACCATACTCTACGCTTAGTCATTTTAAATCTGGCACTGCAATCGGCGTCACAATCAAATAACCAATAAGGGACATAAACACCCTCTACCTTATCTAAGTATTTATGACTCTTAAAATCATGAGGCAAGAGGAATTTATTTTTAAGCTCATTTTCTAAGGCATTGATAGCTTCGGTCTTACTATGTTTAAAAGGAATGACCAAATCTGGTTTTAAACTTCCGGATATCTTTTCATTTAAGATGATACTTCCGCCACAATAGGGACAGATAGAAGTAGAATTCTCTTCATCCATCACTACATTACCACCACATGATGGGCAGGTATATTCATACTTGCCCAATTCAATATTTTCATACTTATATGTTTGCCAATTACATTCAGTATCTTTAATATTTATTTCTTCATTATATTCTGCTAAGGTCTCGATTGGATATTCGGTATCACAATAGGGACATTTTAAATTCTGGCTACCTGGATCATAGGGTATATCTGCCCCACAATTAGGACATTTATAAGCACTGATAGCTGTCATGTTATTTTAATTTATTACCACATGATGGGCAGAAGTGATCGTCGGCATTAACCTTATTTCCGCACTTAGGACAATAATTAGCTGTAGTGCCTCCTGCCTTAGAATAGAGATCATTAATATTAGCTCCACCAGCTTGATTAGCCATATTCATGCCGAAGAAACCATTAAATGCTCCTGCAGAATTCTTAGCAGCATCTCTCATCGCATCAGCTTGTGCACCAACCAGGGTAGCAGCAGCCATACTTGGATCTTTTAAAACTGCTGACTTTTGCAGATTCTTAATCATATCTTCGTCTTCCTTAGAAGCAGTGATAGAATTAATGCCCATAGACACGATTTCAATGCCACGCAAGCTGCGCCATTTAGAATTGAGATTCTCATTTAAGGCATCAACTAATTCAAGAGTATGCATAGGAACTTCTGAATAGCGAACACCATTTTGTGATATAGCGGCAAAAGCTGGTTGTAAGCTAGTTAAAAGCTCTGTCTTTAATTGATTGCTGATGGAATCTTTAGTGAAAATATCACTATTACCGGCTACATTAGTATAGAAAAGTAAAGGGTCAACAATCTTAAAAGAGTATTCACCATTACAACGAATAGAAATATCGACATCTAAACCTATATTCTTATCAATTACTCTAAAAGGAATAGGTGTTGGTGTACCAAAGAGATTACGCATTATTTCCTTGGTATTGACATAATATACACATTGAGTAGTATGTGCATTTCCACCGTAAGCAATTCTTTGACCTAGTTCTTTAAATGTATTAGTGATACCACTTAATCCACCATCAAATATACTTGGCGATTTTTCAGAATCAAATGTATAGTAGCCAGTTTCCGCAGCTACTTCAATTATCTTGCCATCTTCCACAATGAGAGCACATTGGCCATCATTTACAACGATACCAGAACCATTAGTAATGATATCATCTTGATTTTTAAATAGGCCGCTATCGCCCTTCTTGATACCTTTTGCCATAAGTACATCTTGCGACAATGCTTCACAGACAAAATAATCCTTCCATGTATCTTTTAATGTTGATAATGTTGCGTTTACTGCAGCTTTGATTAAACCCATAATAAGTACCTCCTATTTATCTCAACTATAACACATTTCTCATTTAAAAAAGTTATAATTAAATATATGGAAACAAGAAATATGCCACTCGCTGTAAGGATGCGCCCAGAGAAAATTGATGACATTGTCGGTCAAGATAAGCTTTTAGGTAAGGGTAAAATCTTACGCGAATTCATTCAAAATGATAATATACCATCCATGATCTTATGGGGACCACCAGGCATAGGAAAAACCTCTATCGCCAATGTGATTGCCAAGGAAACTAAGGCTAGATTCTATAGCTTTTCTGCCGTCAGCAATAGTATTAAAGACATCAAGAAACTCATGGAAGAGATAGATGAGGGTTTAGATTTAGAAAAGACTATTGTCTTTGTGGATGAATTTCATCGCTTCAACAAGTCCCAACAAGATGCCTTTTTACCCTATGTCGAAAAAGGCAGCATCATTTTAATTGGTGCTACGACAGAAAATCCATCCTTTGAAATCAATAATGCCCTCTTGTCCCGCATGCGCGTCTTTGTTCTAGAAGCCTTAGATGCAGAAGATATCTATAAATTATTATCTAAAGCTATCAATAGTGAAAATGGCTTAGAGAATGTCTCTATCAGCGATGATTCTTTGCATAAGATCGCTAATGTGGCAAATGGTGATGCCAGAAATGCTTTGACAACTTTAGAATTAGCTTATAATTATGCCAAAAATATCGATGGGGTGACTTATATCAGTGAAGAAGATATTAATAATTGTCTAAGCAGAAAGTCTTTACTCTATGATAAAAAGGGCGAAGAACACTACAATATCATCTCTGCTCTACATAAGTCGATGCGTAATTCTGATCCCGATGCCGCTATTTATTGGCTTGCGAGAATGTTAGAAGGTGGGGAAGAACCGCTATATATCGCTAGAAGAATCATTCGCTTTGCCAGTGAAGATATTGGCTTAGCTGATATTAATGCCTTAAAACTAGCTAATGATGCCTATAGTGCTTGTCACTATATAGGTATGCCCGAATGTGCTCTAGCTTTAGCTGAAGCTGTCATCTATATGTCTTTAGCTCCGAAATCAAATTCAGTCTATGTCGCCTATGAAAAGGCAAAAGATGATGCCATCTATACCGCCTCTTTACCGGTGCCTATGCAAATACGCAACGCCCCAACCAAACTTATGAAAGATGTCGGTTATGGCAAAGGCTATATCTATGCTCATGACACTGAAGATAAGATAGCGCTATTAGAATGCATGCCTGACAATCTAAGAGGTACTCGCTACTATTTCCCAGGTAGTCAAGGCTATGAACAAAAGTTAAAGGAAAGACTAGATAATATCAATAAGTGGAAGAAGATACATAAAAACGAGACTAAATAGCCTCGTTTTCTTCATCATGGTAAGATAAGACAGCTTTGATATCCTTCTTTTGCACATGCCTTTCAAAATAATTCTTAACGATACGCATAAGTTTAGGGCTGAGAATAATTAAACCGATGAGATTAGGTATCATCATGAGACCATTAAAAGTATCGGAGATATCCCAAGCCAAAGAGGAAGTCATCACTGCCCCAAAGACGATGACGACAATATAGATAATCTTATAGGCAAAGACGCCCTTTTTCCCAAAGACATATTCTGTCGCTTTGGTTCCATATTGTGACCAACCAACTAGCGTTGTAAAGGCGAATAAGAAGGTAGCGATGGCAATAAAGACAGAGCCGATTTGGCCAAAGACATTCTCAAAAGTCAGAGATACTAAAGTCGCATCATTAACTCCAGACATAGCCACGCCAGTATTTAAATCGATATAGCCAGAAGACAAGACTACTAGAGCACTCATCGTGCATATTACAAAAGTTACAAAGAATACTTCAAAGATTCCCCACATGCCCTGCACTACTGGTTCTTTCGCATTCGAAGAGCTATGAGCCATAACCGATGAACCTAGGCCTGCCTCATTAGAGAAGGCTCCTCTTTTAAGTCCTTGCACAATAACCTCTTGCACAGTAATGCCGGCAATACCGCCCCCTATCGCTTCTGCATTAAATGCCAAATTAAAGATAGAAGCAAAGATAGCTGGTAACATATCAAAGTGATAGATGAGTAAGACACAAGAACCAAGAATATAAAATATAGCCATAAAAGGTACAATCTTTTCTGCAAAGCTAGCAATACGCTTTAATCCACCAAAGATGATAATGGCTGTAAATATCATGAGTATGATACCAAGAATTAAAGATATGAGAGATATGCCAAAGACCATCTTATCTTCTAACCCTCTAAAGAAAACTTCTTTAATATTGATGACAGTCTTATTGACTTGTGACATATTGCCAATACCAAAGCCTGCTAACATGGTAAAAAAGGCAAAGGCTGTCGCCAGTATTGGCCCTATCTTTTTGCCATATTTCATCTTGCCAAGCCCATCTTTTAAATAATACATGGCACCACCTGACCACTCACCATCACTATTTTTACGGCGATAGTATAAGCCTAATACTTCTTCTGCAAACTTAGTCATCATGCCAAAGAAGGCTGCTACCCACATCCAGAAGATAGCTCCTGGCCCACCCATGACTATAGCCGTCGAAACGCCTGCTATATTGCCAGTACCTATAGTTGCTGCTAAGGCGGTACAAAGCGATTGAAATTCAGAAATAGCTCGATGAGTATTTTTAGTGTTCTTAGCAGCACTATCTCTTTTAAGTATTTGTCCAAGTGTCGTCTTAAACCACAGTCCTATATGTCTAACTTGGAAAAAACCGCTGATGACAGTCAAATATAAACCAGTACCTAAAAGAGCTACTAAGCCTATCTTCACCCAAATAAATTCATTGATTACACTATTAATTTCCCCTATAAAAGTAAATACAGCATCCATATATCTATCCCACCAATTAATATATCTACCATTATAAACAAAAAAGTCCTAAAAATTTAGGACTTTTTAATCGATTATTCGATTTCAATCTTAGCGTTTCCCTTGACTCCGCCTTTGACAACTTCATCAGGAAGGGCTTCGATTTTCTTTTTATTAGCTAGTTTTTCTTGTCGCTCAGCGATTAATTCTTGAGCACGAGCTTCAACTAGATCAGTCGTTTCTCTTTCGAAATTAGAACCAGTTCCAGCTGGGATCAATTTACCGATGATGACATTCTCTTTTAGACCTAGTAAGTGGTCAACACGACCATTGACAGCAGCATCAGTCAACACTTTAGTTGTTTCTTGGAATGATGCAGCCGATAAGAATGAATCAGTTTCAACTGATGACTTAGAAATACCTTGTAGGATCTGAGTGAACTTAGCAGCTACTTTTCTTTGGCGTAATAGTTCACTATTGATATTAGTCATCTTACGGATAGATAATGTCTGACCAGCAGATAGTCCACTATCATTTGGTTCAAGGACAACTACTTTCTTCAACATCTGACGAATGATAACTTCGACGTGTTTGTCAGAGATATCGATACCAGTAACCGCGTAAACCTTCTTAACTTCTTTTAAGATGTAGTTTTGAACGGCAGTAACACCAGCTATTTCTAGTAATTCCTTAGGATTGATATGACCTTCAGTGAGCTTGTCACCAGCTTTTACTTGTGAACCGACATGTAACCATGAGCGAACAGTCTGTGACACACCACATTTATGTTCGATGATATTCTTTTCGTTGGCAATAGTGATAATCATACCACTATGGTTTTCCATTTCTTCCATTGATGTGATTTCACCATCAATCTTAGCTAAGACAGCTGGATGTTTAGGGCAACGTGCTTCAAACAATTCTTCAACACGAGGCAAACCTTGAGTGATATCGCTATCGTTAGATGAGGCAACACCACCAGTATGGAAGGTACGCATTGTTAGCTGAGTACCTGGTTCACCGATTGATTGGGCAGCCATGATACCGACAGCTTCACCATTTTCAACGAGCTTACCAGTAGCCATATTACGTCCATAACACTTACGACAGATACCATCTTTACACTTACATGTGAAAGTATTACGGATATAGATTGATTTAATGCCAGCATTCACGATGCGATTTGCGATTTCTTCATCGATGAATTCATCACTTGCGACAATCAATTCACCAGTATTAGGATCAACAACATCTTCCTTAGCATATCGACCAATGATACGATCAGCGAATTTCTCGATGATGCTGTTATCCTTGATATCGACGATATCTTCAACTTTATAACCGCGGTCTGTATGACAATCATCTTCTTTAATGATGACATCTTGAGCTACATCGACAAGTCTTCTTGTCAAGTAACCAGATTCAGCAGTCTTTAAGGCTGTATCGGTTAGACCCTTACGTACACCATGAGTAGAAATGAAGAATTCTGATACGTTCAGACCTTCACGGAATGAAGAATAGATTGGAACCTCAATGATAGAAGGTTGATATTCTTTCTTCGATTTAGACTGGGTAGGTCTACCCATCAATCCACGCATACCTGCTAATTGAGTAAAGTGTGATTTATTACCACGAGCACCAGATACAGCCATCATATTGATAGGTGATTTTCTAGGCAAGTTAGCCATTACTTCATCACCGATGATATCTTTAGTATCTGACCATAGTTTAGAGAAATGTTTTTCCCATTCTGGTGGAGTGAGTTGTCCACGTTTCAATAAGTTTTGTAAGACATCAGCCTTTTCTTTGGCTTCAGCGACATATTTTTCCTTATTTGGTGCGACATTGATATCACTCAATGACACCGTCATACCGGCAACCGTAGAATATTCAAAACCTAAGTCCTTGATAGAGTCTAGAATATCACTAGAACCTTCAGTGCGATAGCGATTGAAGACTTCAGCGATCACATTAGACAAGTCCTTCTTCTTGAATTCAGGATTGATAGGGGTGTTTTGAATATGTTCTTTAATATTAGTACCAAGTGGTACGAAACAATCATCTGGTGTAGCTTTTAAGCTTTCAGCAGTGACATAGTTGATGTATGGGAAATCACTAGGGAAGCGATCGTTGAAGATCAACTTACCAATAGTGGTAATCAGATACATCTCATTTTGTTTGTCAGTGAAACATGTCTTATTTAATGATGCAGCTTTAATTGCAACTCTAGTATGCAAGTGAACTTGCTTATTCTGATAAGCCATTAAAGCTTCATTGAAATCCTTGTAGACATGACCTTCATTGTCACCGAAACGGCGCCATTCTTCAGCTGCTTCATCATCACCTAAGCTTTGAATGAAATCAGCTTTTTCATAGAATTCCTGAGCAGTTTCTTCCATATTTAAGTAGAAGTTACCTAGTACCATGTCTTGAGAAGGTGTAACGATAGGTTTACCATCTTTTGGACCTAGGATGTTATTAGAAGCTAACATCAGGATTTCGGCTTCGGCTCTCGCTCTTTCAGATAGTGGTAAATGGACAGCCATCTGGTCACCATCGAAGTCGGCATTGAAGGCAGTACATACTAGTGGATGTAGACGAATAGCTCTACCTTCAACTAGTTTTGGTTTAAATGCTTGAATACCTAAACGGTGAAGTGTTGGGGCACGGTTTAAGAAGACTGGATGATTATCCATTACCTTCTCTAGGACATCCCAAATCTGTGGATCGAGGCGATCGATCATCTTTTCGGCATTCTTAGGATTTTGTGCTAAGCCAAGGTTGACAATTTCATTCATTACGAATGGTTTGTAAAGTTGGATAGCCATCTCTCTTGGAATACCACATTGATACATCTTTAAGTCTGGTCCAACTGCGATAACTGAACGACCAGAGAAGTCAACTCTCTTACCTAAAAGGTTTTGTCTGAAACGACCTTGTTTACCCTTTAATGAGTGAGATAGAGACTTTAAGACACGATTAGCTGAGCCCTTGAT
Source organism: uncultured Bacillota bacterium (assembly GCA_949290085.1). Classification (GTDB taxonomy): domain Bacteria; phylum Bacillota_I; class Bacilli_A; order Erysipelotrichales; family Erysipelotrichaceae; genus CALUZH01. The sequence continues at coordinate 16,983 of CASEQH010000040.1, forward strand.
AGGAGCACTACGTCTACCAGTATCAATTAAGGCATCAACTGCTTCTTGCAACATACGTTTTTCGTTTTGAACGATAATAGCTGGTGTTTCGATTTCTAATAATTTCTTTAAACGATTGTTACGAGTGATAACACGACGATATAAATCATTTAAGTCACTAGTAGCGAAACGTCCACCATCTAGTTGCAACATTGGACGTAAATCAGGTGGAATGACTGGTAAGACAGTCAAAATCATCCACTCTGGACGGTTATTAGATTCTACAAAGGCATTAGTGATTTCCAAACGTTTGATAAGTTTCTTGCGCTTGTCACCTTGAGCCTTCTCTAATTCTTTTAAGATAGCTTCTTTTTCTTTAACTGGGTCTACTTGTTCAAGTAAGACTTTAATAGCTTCAGCACCAGTTAAAGCCGTGAATGAATCTTCACCATAAAGGGCACGATTTTCACGATATTCTTTTTCTGAGATAACTTGTTTATATTCAAGTTTACTTGTGCCAGGGTCAGTTACAATCCAAGACACGAAGTAGACAATCTCTTCTAGAGCCTTAGGAGCAACATTTAAGAGTAAACCCATTCTAGATGGAATACCCTTTAAATACCAAATATGAGCAACTGGAGCAGCTAGAGCTATATGGCCCATGCGTTCTCTACGCACTGAAGACTTAGTAATTTCAACTCCACAACGGTCACAGACAACACCTTGATAGCGAACTTTCTTATACTTTCCGCAATAACATTCCCAGTCTTTAGTAGGACCGAAAATTCTTTCACAGTATAAGCCATCGCGTTCAGGCTTCTGACTGCGGTAATTGATAGTCTCAGGCTTAGTTACCTCACCATGTGACCATTCTAGGATGCGTTCAGGAGATGCTAATCCGACTTGTAATGCTTCAAATTTCTTTGTTGACATTGCTCACTCCTCCTATTCTTCATCCTCGCCGCCGAATCCGACTACGGCAGCTTCTTGGATTTCTTCTTCTGTTTCAGCGTCTTTGATTGTAAGACCTTCGGTGTCGACAACTAGTTCTTCATTAGAACTAATCTCTTCATCTTTCTTATCTTCAAAGTCACTGAATTGTAATTCATTACCCTTGCCATCTAACATACGGACATCGATAGCTAGAGCTTGTAATTCATTCTTTAATACCTTGAATGATTCTGGTATACCAGGTTCTGGGATATTGAGACCCTTGATGATAGCTTCATAAGTCTTAGTACGACCGTTGACATCATCTGACTTGACAGTCAAGATTTCTTCTAGTGTATGAGCGGCACCATATGCTTCTAGAGCCCAAACTTCCATTTCTCCGAATCTTTGGCCACCATTTTGAGCCTTACCACCCAGAGGTTGTTGAGTAACCATTGAATATGGTCCAGTAGCTCTGGCATGTAACTTATCGTCAACCATGTGAGCTAACTTAATCATATACATGACACCAACAGAGATTCTTTCATCATAAGGTTCGCCAGTCTTACCATCGCGTAAGACAATCTTTCCATCTTTTGATGTTTCAGCTTCTTGCATGATAGCTTTTAGTTCATCATTAGAGATACCATCGAATACTGGTGTAGCGAACTTAACACCCAATTTCTTAGCAGCCATACCTAAGTGAATTTCTAGAACTTGTCCGATATTCATACGTGAAGGCACACCGAATGGGTTAAGCATGATATCTACTGGAGTACCATCTGGCATGAATGGCATATCTTCAACTGGCAAAATCTTAGAAATGACACCCTTATTACCATGACGTCCAGCCATCTTATCACCTTCAGAAATCTTACGCTTCTGAACAACATATACTTTAACAACTTCGGTTACTCCTGGATTCAATTCATAACCTTCAGAACGTTTGAATACTCTAACAGAATGAACTGTACCAGCGCCACCGTGAGGAACACGTAAAGAGTTATCTCTAACTTCATGTGATTTTTCACCAAAAATGGCAAGTAATAATTTTTCTTCTGGAGAAGCATCTGATTGTCCTTTAGGAGTAACCTTACCTACTAGGACATCACCTTCTCTTACTTCGGCACCAATCATGACAATACCACGTGAATCCAAATTACGGCATGCACTATCTGGTACGTTAGGAATATCACGGGTAATTTCTTCGGCACCTAATTTTGTATTACGACATTCGATGCTATATTCATCGATATGAATAGAAGTATAAACATCATCTTTAACCATACGCTCAGACATGATGATGGCATCTTCATAGTTATAACCATGCCATGTCATGAAGGCGATAGTAACATTTTGGCCTAGAGCCAATTCACCATCTTCCATTGATGGACCATCAGCGATGACATCGCCGACATTGACTTCTTCACCTGTTGATACGATAGGACGATGATTGATACATGTACCGGCATTAGATCTTCTGAACTTTTCTAGTTCATATGTATGTTCTTCTTTACCATCATCGATAACGATAGTACAAGCATCTACATAACTTACACGTCCCTTGTGTTGAGAGATGACTGCACTACCTGAGTCTTTGGCAATTTTAGCTTCAATACCTGTTCCGACATATGGACTATGTGGATTTAGTAATGGAACAGCCTGACGTTGCATGTTGGCACCCATAAGGGCTCTTGATGCGTCATCGTTTTCTAAGAATGGAATACAAGCAGCAGCAACTGAAACGATCTGTTTAGGAGATACGTCGGCCAATTCAACATCTTTGCGGTCAGCTAGGATAGTTTCACCAGCCTTACGAGCAACTACCTGTTCATTCTTTAATTTTCCATCAGCAACCTCGTTGGCTTGTGCGATGATATAGTCATTTTCTTCATCAGCACTCAGATATACATATTCTTCTGAAACATTGCCATCTTTATCTACCTTACGATATGGAGTTTGAATGAAACCATATTCATTTACCTTGGCATAAGTTGTAAGGTAAGAGATCAAACCGATGTTTTGACCCTCTGGTGTTTCAATCGGACAGATTCTACCATAGTGTGAATTGTGTACGTCACGAACTTCAAATCCGGCTCTCTCTCTAGTTAAACCACCAGGTCCTAGAGCACTGATACGACGTTTGTTTGTGAGTTCGGCTAATGGATTTTGTTGGTCCATGAATTGTGATAATTGTGAGCTAGCGAAGAATTCTTTTATCGCAGCTGACAGAGGTCTAATATTAGTTAAAGTCTTAGGTGTAGCTGTTTGAATATCAGCGATAGACATTCTTTCTTTAACAGCCTTTTCCATTCTGCTTAAACCGATACGGAATTGATTTTGAATTAGTTCGCCAACTGTTCTGATACGACGGTTACCTAACATATCGATATCATCAGCACTTCCTATGCCATCTAACATTGTTAGTTCATAGTTATAGAAAGCAATCATATCAGACATTGTGATACATTTTTTATAATTCAATGGGTCAATACCGATGAGTTTAACTTTTACCTCTTCATTAGAAGGATTATTGACATAGACAACTTGACAAGCATTACCAACCAACCAGGCATGAACTTCTTCACCATCGTTGACCATCTTGACAAGAATATTTTCATTGTCCATTGTGAGCATGTAAGAATCGCCATCAGGAATGTAGTAAGGCATCATATTTTCGCCTTCTACCAAGATGTCACTTCCCTTTTTATCAGTTAGACGACCAAGGACAAATAGTCTTTGACCATAGTTGATAACTGAGCGAACATTAGTCTTCGTTAGTTTGATATCTTCAGCGATAATGCCGCTGTAGACATTAACGGTATTAACTACTTTAGCTAAGTTTTTAACATCAGTAGCTGTCAATACGGTACCAGCCTTTAAATCGACATTCTTAGCTTCGACATCATGAGCCAAGATTCTACCAATTAGAGCTAAAGTATGGCTAGTATCCACACTTACAACAGTTGGATGTGAGAATTGATGAGCATAAGGGAAGGCATGTACATGGCTACCCTTAACTAATTCATTCCATAGAGTCTTGCGCTCTTGTTTTCCGATTAAAGTTCCCTTTTCAAATAAGACGGTACCATCAACTTTTAAAACATCTTCGGCCAAGACATGTTTTTCCATACGATCGATGACATTGAGCTTTTTGCCTAACTTATAACGGCCAGCCTTAGTCAAATCGTATTTCTTCTGGTCAAAGAATTTAGCATTCATCAAAGTGATAGCTCCATCGATAGTTGGAACTTCATCAGATTTCTGATTTTCATAAATAGCGATTAAAGATTCTGTAGTCGTCTTAGTCTTATCAGACTGTAATGTATTGATTACTTCATCATAACCGCCTAAAAATGAAGTATAAATAGCTTCATAAATATTTATAAATTCACGATCGTCATTATTATTGATTAAATCATCATAGACATGAAGACCCATGGCTTTAAGGAAAGTCTTAATTCCACTAACGTCAAAAGCATCTTCGCCCTTTTCAAGATTTAATGAGAAACCAATCGCTTTAAATAAGATAGTAGATAAAATCTTACGTTTGCGATCGATGCTCATATTCAAGACACGACCAAGATTTGTCTTTTTATCATCAGTTAAAAATTCTAACCAAGTACCACGACTTGGAATTAGTTCGCCATCATAAACTTCTCTTCCTGTCTTATCGTCAGATGAAGTATCAAAATAAGCGCCTGGTGACCTTACAATCTGTGATACTATTACTCTTTCAGCACCATTGATAATGAAAGTACCAGTAGAAGTCATGATAGGGAACTCACCTAAGTATACTTCTTCATACTTAGTAATAAGTTCACCAGTATCTTCAGAGATAATCTCTAATTCCATCTTAGCTTTAAGTGGAGCAGCATAGTTTACCTCTCTGTACTTACTTTCACTAACACTGTATTTAGGTTCACCAAATTCGTAATCAACAAGTTTTAATTGAATGTTCTTGCTGAAGTTTTGAATAGGATAGATGTCCTCAAAAACCTCTCTGATTCCCTGTTCAATGAACCATTTAAAGGAATCAGTTTGAATTTCTACTAAGTTAGGTAGCTCTAAAGAACCACTAACTTTAGAATAATCACGGCGAGTAGAATGTTTCCCCAACTCAACATTGTGATAAGATTGTATTTCTTTCATATATGCGCCGTCCTTTCAAATGAGTAAAATGCAAAAAAATTATTTCTGTGCTTCAATGACCCAATAGCCACCATCTTTAGCGATAACCTGAACACTTCGAAATAATTCTAGAAGCTTATTCAAACTGGATTGAGCCCCCTGTCTTTTTAAAATCACAATGTATAAGTGGCCATCTTCTTCCAAAACTTCATGAGCTTTGGCATACAAGTCGAATATGAGACTTTTACCCGCTCTAATCGGCGGGTTTAAAATGACAGTATTATATTGTTTATTTAAAGACAAAATATTATCAGTCAGATAAGCAGTTGCACTAATGCAATTTTGTAAAGCATTGGCCTGGCAGAGTTCAAGAGCTCTAGTATTAACATCCACCATATCTATCATTGCATCTTTGTGGAAGCGACCAATTATGATAGCTATCGGGCCAAATCCACAACCCAAATCAAGAATTTTATTGCCTAATGCTTTACGATAAATTGCTTTTATTAGTACGTATGTACCATAGTCCACATGATCCATAGAAAAAACTCCGTGGTCTGTTGTGAACTCAAAGACCTCATTATCAAATACATATTCAAAAGTCTTCGGATTGGACTTTAGATTTTTATTATCTGTATAGTAATGAGACATCTATACTACTATTTTACTTCTACTGTAGCACCAGCTTCAACTAACTTCTTCTTGATCTCTTCAGCTTCATCGACACTGATGTTTTCCTTGATTGGACTAGGTGCTTTATCAACTAAACCTTTAGCTTCAACTAAGCCTAAGCCAGTTATTTCACGAACAACCTTGATTACTGCAACTTTAGATGCACCAGCACTTGTTAATACAACTGATACAGCAGCAGGAGCAGCGTTTGCTTCTTCAGCAGGTGCAGCAGCAACAGCTACAGGTGCAGCAGCAGTAACACCGAATTTTTCTTCGATTGCTTTTACTAAGTCATTTAATTCTAGGATAGTAGCTTCTTCTAAGTAAGCTAAAATTTCTTCATGTGTAAGTTTTGCCATTGTTATTTTCTCCTTTTCTTACGCTTTTACTTCTTCAGTAGTTTCAGAAGCTTCTGCTTCTTTTACTTCCTCAACTTTTGTTTCACCATTTTCTTTTGCTTCGCTAACAGCTTTTACAACGCATGCGAATGAACGAACTGGTGATTGTAGACAGCTTAGCAACATAGATAACATTCCTTCACGGTTTGGTAAGCTTGCAAGTTCTTTGATTGTATCTAAGTCAACAACTTTACCCTCAACAATACCGCTCTTCAATACTAAGCTTTCATGCTTCTTAGCAAATTTTGCTAAAACGCGAGCAGGTGCTGTAGCATCTTTAGAAATAGCGATTGCATTTGGACCTTTTAAAGTTTCTTTTAATTCTTCATATCCACAATTTTCAATTGCTCTTTCCACCATTGAATTTTTATAAACTTTTAATTCAACATCTTCGTTTCTTAAGTTGCGACGAAGTTCAGTAACTTCAGCAACACTTAATCCGCGATATTCTACAACAACAACTGAACCAGCATCTTTAATCTTATCAGTAATCTCAGATACTAATTCCTGCTTCATAGCTAATGTGGCTTGATTCATATTTTTCCTCTTTCTAGCCCCAATATACACAAATAAAACCTGTGCTTTAGACAGCACAGGTTAAAAATCTCATTGATCTTCTTACCTCGGCAACTTTATTAAGCTTATAGCCGTTGCTGTCTATGGTATATTGATGCTTAATTAGTATAAGCTATTTTTATATTAAATGCAACTTTAAAATCTAAACTATCTAGATTAAAAATGACCCCCTTAACTGAATACTTAAATTCAACAATCAAAAGATTATTTACAAATCATCTAAAAACGACTCAGTACACAGACCGAGTCGTTTTTAGTAAGGGAGTTTCTATATAAATATAATGATTATTTAGAAGATTTATTAACTATTTTATAATCACTATCACCAGTATACTCACATGCTTTAGTTGTATTGTTCCAAGTCCATCCTAAACCTCTATCTTCTTCACAAGTTACTACACCATCGCAATTTTTATCTTTAGGATTGGAACAAGCATTTACAACAGATGAAGTAGAAGAAGATGGATTGTTTTTTGGGTTGCATGCCTCTTCAAAGATAGACGTTCCTCTATTACCAATATAAGAATAATTTGAAGTAGACACTACATCTAAAGAATTACATTTAAAAGCAATACCTGCTTCCGTGCTAGAATTCTCTTCATCTACTTCGATTTCTACATTATTAACTTCAGCATCTGTCGCTTCAAACGCATTAATTACATAGGGGCTGCTTTCTTCTACATATAAATTCACATTTTTAAGTTTAGCGTTGCCATATAAGTTTATGACAGCGTCTTCACTATATAGATAGATATAATAATCACCATCACCGCCATCTAAAGTAATTCCACTTCTAATATTCAATGGTTCATCTAATCCCGCATCGTCAATTAACACAATGACTTCGCCATCTTTAGCTGAGTCAATTGCATCAACTAAGTAGTCATATTCTATGCCAGTGTTCTTGTTATAACATACTGGTACTGGTGAGGACTCATCTTTTCCAAATACTGAAGTAGTAGCAAAAAGCATTAAAAACAAAGATAGCAATAGTAATAAAATGTTTTTGTTTTTCATATATACCTCCAAAATTATATAGTTTACTTTGTTTAACTATATATGCTACCTAACATTAACACTCAAATATAATCCTGTCAATTAAAAAGACCTAGATAAAAACCTAACAAAATTTAAAAACAATTGCAGTATAGGTATGATAAACCTGAAATTAATCTTTCACCTGGCTCCGGTGGAATTTACTCTTTTAAGATACTAATGATGATCACTCGCAATTATAAATATAGGAGTGCTTAATAAAAAAAGCCACTAGTTATACACCAAATGGCTTAAATACTTGATTTCCGCATGGAATTCATACTGGAAATTTATTTTTCAATTCAGCTTTTATTTTTTATTAATCATCACTTTAACTGTGCTCATCAGCTTAGATTGTTCAAGCGTTGCTGTATTTACGTAGAATATTAAAAAAGATTGTGATATATATAAATATCACAATCTCTAATCATAGATTAAAACTAATTATTATAAGACACAATTTTAAGTTTAATTGTCCTCATGGGCGTTTTATCTAGTTTATAAAAGGAAAACTTATTTAGCAGCTGTATTAACAACTACATAACCTTTTTTACCAGTATATTCACATACCTTAGTAGTATTGTTCCAAG
>CASEQH010000041.1 GCA_949290085.1 uncultured Bacillota bacterium
AAGCAATTGAAGAATATATTTATTACTATAACAATGATAGAATCAAAAGCAGATTAAAAGGCTTAACACCTATGGAATATAGGAATCAAGCCTTAATTGGTTCTTAGAGCTTAACTTGTCCAAATAAGTGGGTTCAGTTCAGAATATCTCCTTTTGTATTACATATTAAGCTTCCGTTTTAATCGTCTTATAGAAGAAGAATAAACCGAATACAAACATGATAGCTATGGCTCCGACGCCTAGATTCATACTGTCAGTGAATTGAGATACCGTTGAGACAAGGAAGGTACCGATGAAGGCTGCACCCTTACCACAGATATCATAGATGCCAAAGTATTCACCACTTTTCTCTGGTGGGATTAAGCGGCCAAAGTAAGAGCGTGATAGTGATTGGATAGCTCCTTGGAAAAGACCGACGAAGAAGGCCAGAATCCAGAATTGATATTGTTCAACTAAGAAGATGGCATAGATGGCGATACATAGATAGGCAAATATGCAGACAAACATCAATTTGTGATTAGCTACCTTTTGTGATAATTTACCAAAAGCAATAGCGGCTGGGAAGGCAACAACTTGAGTTAATAATAGTGCCAGCAATAAGCTAGTTGTATCAAAACCTAAGGCTGTACCATAGGCTGTAGCCATGTCGATAATCGTATATACACCATCGATATAGAAGAAGAAGGCCACTAAGAATAAAAGAGCCTTTTTATTTTCTTTTAATTCATTAAAGATATTGCCTAGACGTTTCCAAGTATTTAAGGCAGCATGTTCTTCCACATCGATATAGTGAACTTGCTTATAAGATTTAAATAATGGAATAGATAATAGCAACCACCAGACGGCAATGAGTAAGAAGGCTAACATCATCGCTGTAGACATACTGATGCCCATTTGTTCATAGAGTAAGACAAGAGCTAAAGCCATGATAAATGGTATACAAGAACCAATATATCCCCAAGCATAGCCTTGCGAAGATACGATGTCCATTCTCTCTTCTGTCGTCACATCGGTCAACATAGAGTCATAGAAGACTAAACTCAATTGATAAGCCGATTTAGTGATGATGAATAAGAGGATGAACCATAGCCATGATTGCATGATGCCTAAGAAGACGCAGCCAATTACACCAACTAAGACAGCGGCCATAAAGAATTTAATCTTTCTTCCCTTGGCATCTGAAAAAGTTCCAAGCACTGGTCCTAAGAATGCCACAATAAGTGTAGCAGCAGAAGTTGCATAGCCCCAATAGGCTAGATAGTCGACTTCGCTGATATTGGCATTTGAAGCCAGCGAATTAAAGTAAATAGGCATGATAGTAGAAACAAGCAGTGTGAAAGCTGAGTTAGCTACATCATACAGAACCCACTTCTTTTCTAGTGAAGTCATCTTGAATTTCATATTCTTTCTCCCTTTCGACTGTTAATACAGGTATATTTTTCCAATTATCTTGTGCTCCAAAGGTATGATTAAAAATATCATCTAAATCACTTTGACCATTGAGGAAGGCAAAAAGATTATTGGCCAATCTTGCAAATAGAGGTAGTGCTTTATCTGCCAGTTTATCTAATCGCAAATTAGAATCTTCACAATTTGGGTCAGCTTCCACAGATACTACCTGCTCATGAAGCTTATCATATACGCCGATTAACTTCATTCCAGAAAAGACAAAACCCCTTTTGAAGCGATTAGGGCAAGTCAATAAATGGATAAAGAATACCATTGATTTTAAAGAAGTGTGAATGTCATTGACTGAGAGTTCTTTAAAAAATTCATGAATCACTTCAGCATTGTCCTTACTGGGAATGATATGTTGAACAGTATCATATGATAAAGGATCATGACCATCCATTATCATTAAATGGCGATCGTTTTGTGTCTCTATTTCGGTATGTGATACATGGGAATAATATTCCTTAGCTTCCACATAGCTATGAGACATATAATCTAGGGTGAAATGAGAGACAAAACCTAATAGATATGCCATCATGCGTTTTTTATCATAGCTTGAAGAAGCATAAGCCAATCTAGCTTTTTTAAAGAAGTCACTGGCTAGCTTTTCATGCATACCAAAACCTATTCTATTCACGCGATTAGAATGATAAGCTTCATAATAGAATAATATATCTGGACCATGGACACCGATGTCAAAAAGTTGTCTATTAGCTTCTACTAATTCTTTGATACTATCAGGCAATACATCAATGCATCTTTGGCCAAAACGATAATGTGCATAAGTAGCTGGCATATTTATCACCCCTATAAATATTATGATAACACGACAAAAAGTATTAATTATTAAATAAATGTTAAATGATATATGAAAAGATTAGTGGTTATCTATCCAATATCTTTGGTATATATGGCCATCTTCTTCGATCTCATTCTCTAAGATACCACCATTATTGATGATGGTTTTAGCAGAGCCGATATTAGTCTTATCACAAACCATTAAGACCCTATCAATATTTAATTCTTTACATTTTTCTAGGCTCATAGCTATCATCTTAGTGCCGTAACCCTTTCTTCTTTGACTTGGCCTGATGCCATCACCGATATGCCCAGAATTAATTAGGTTTTCATTTAAATAGTGGCGAATGTTGATAGCGCCGATCATAATGTCTTCCATGTCATCATATAGGAAAAAGACAGAATCGGGCACTTTTCCATCACGAGGATAGGCATATTCTAGATTATGCATATAATAGTCAAAGTCATGATAGTCATTTTTAAAGATGGCCCATGGTGTCTTATTTACATCATCATGATTTTTATTGTATTCTGTCCACTCTTCTAGCATCTCTACGATTTGCCGCTCATATTTTCTTTCACATTTAACTAATTTTAATGCCATATCATACACCTCACATCCTATATTTATTTCTTAATTGAACGAGATTATCAATAGCTTTATGATAATCATTTAATAATTTCTTAGTAATTTCTTCGTTTGCACTATTGATAGAAGCCCTAAGTGCCTTACGTCTTTTCTGCATCTCCTTTTTTGCTTCTTTAATCTCTTTGACTATATGTTTAGGATATACCTTGAGATTAGGATATGCCTCTTCTATTCTTCTACGCAAGTAGTCTCTATCCTTCAGGATATTTAATACTGCCTTAGCTATTTCTTCGGTATTATCTAATTCACTATTATCGATAGAATTCTTAATATCAGCTAAGATGAAGTGCGATAATACATAGTCACAACCCATCAGAACAATGATGATAATAGCCATAATCATCAAGCTGAAATCAGAGAATCTTTCAATAAAAGTGAAATATAAAGGGTCGATGACTTTCACAATAAACATCGAAGCCAAACCAAAGAGGATGATATTGCCTATCCAGATACGACCATGGAGATTTAATGGTTTATTTGAATAATCCCACCAACGGCTATGGAAGATTTTTTCCAAGTAGAAACTAGTAAAGTATTCAAGTAGTCCGCAGACTATCATGCCGGCAATAAAAGTGCCAAGCCAAGTATTGATATCTGGAAACAGATGATTGATGATGACAGTCACAGTCACAACGCCCCAACCATAGATAGGGCAATATGGACCAATAAGAAAGCCACGGTTGATGAAACGATGGTATTGAATGAATTTGAGACAGACTTCCATCAGCCAACCAAGAACAGAAAAAATAAAAAATAAGACTACCAGTTCATTAAAAATTCTCATAAAACAATTATAATATAAATATGAAATATATATGTAAATTTGAAAAGGAGGCTTTATGCAAACGTACACATTAGCCAATGGCGTAAGTATTCCCTCAATAGGTTTTGGCACCTTCAAAATTGTTGGTCAAGATGTCTATAAGCCAGTTCTAGAGGCTTTAGAAGCCGGATATCGTCACATTGATACTGCCTCGATGTATGGCAATGAAAAAGAGATAGGTCAGGCCATCAAAGACAGTGGCATCGATAGAAAAGATATCTTTATCACTTCCAAGATATGGCGCACTGATAGAGGTTACGATAAGACTATTGCCTCATTTAATCGCTCTCTAGAATATCTAGGTACTGATTATTTAGACTGTCTATTGATTCATTGGCCATGTCCTATCAATAAAGAAAACTATAATGAAGTAAATATTGATACTTGGAAGGCCCTCATCGACCTATATAAGGCAAAAAAGGTTAGAGTTATCGGTGTATCTAATTTCTTATGTCATCATATTGAACCACTACTTGAGTGTGAGATTAAACCGATGATTAATCAATTAGAATTACATCCTGGTTTCAGACAAGAAGAGATAGTCGACTTATGTAGAAAGGAAGGCATACTTCTAGAAGCTTGGGAACCTTTAGCTAAGGCTAAAATATTGGATGATGAAAGAATAGTGGGCTTGGCTCATAAGTATCATAAATCACCGGCACAAATCTGTATCCGCTGGTCTCTAGATAATGGTTTCTTACCACTTCCTAAATCGGTGACACCTAGTCGTATCAAAGAAAATCTTGATGTCTTTGATTTCACACTTGATAGAGAAGATATTGAACTCATCAATGGCTTTGAATTTATCGGCGGTTCTAAGATTAATCCTGATGAGGTTGAACCTTGATTAAATATGATGCCATAGTTGTGGCTTCTGGCAAGGGTACAAGATTAAATCTTGGCTATAATAAAGTTTTTTATAAGCTAGATGAAAATACTACTATCTTAGACATGGCTAGTAGATGTTTTGTCGAAGATGAAGATTGCCAAAATGTCATCGTCGTCACTAATGAAGAGGAGTTTGATTTAGTTAAGAAGAATCCTAAGCTAGTACTAGTGCAAGGTGGAAAACTCAGAATGGATAGCGTCTTAAATGGCTTAGCTAAAGTAAAAAGTGACTATGTCCTAATTCATGATGGGGCTAGACCTTACTTAGATAAACATGATTTAGATAATCTCAAGAAGGCTTTAGAAGATGAAGAAGCTTCCATATTAGCAGTTAAAGTCAAAGAGACAGTTAAGGTAGTAGATGATGGTTATATCAATAAAACCTTAAATCGCAATCAAATCTATCTAGCTCAAACCCCTCAAGGATTTAAGACTTCAGCTATTATAAATGCTTTTCAAAAAGCGAAAGGTGCATATTTTGAATTTACTGATGATGCCTCTATTGCTGAATATAGTGGTATTAAAGTTAAGATAGTTGAGGGCTCGTATCGCAATAATAAAATTACTTATTTAGATGATTTGAGATAAAGAAAATGGCTTCCCAAAAGGAAGTCATTTTTATCAATCGATGAAATTGCGATAACGGAAGTAATCATTTTGTAAGATGAGGCTTGAGACAGTTATCTTATTTGTTGCGAGTATTTTTAAATATTCTAATCTTTCTGAAGAGATAGTTTCACCATCGAAAGAATAGAATACTTCTTCGATATTGGAGTAGTAGCCCTCTTTCACCAAGAAGTCGCCATTGGCAAAGATAACCATGGTTTCTTTATTAGGAGCAAAGTAATCATTACCGATATAAAAGCGTGGATCAAATTCAATTCCACAAAGATTAGCTAAAGTAGGAACGATATCAAAGGTTGACATTATATCAGAGTAGGTATTAGCCTCTATACCTCCACCATAGATAATCATAGGGCTATGGTCGATAGAATAGGTATAAGAAGTTCTATCCATATGAGAATAGGTCTCTATTGTTTCATAACTAGTCTTTAAGGGATGATGGTCAGCATAGATGAGTATTACAGTATCGTCTAATAGATTATCTTCTTCAAGACTTGTAATCAAGTAGTTTAAGGCATCATCTAAAACCATAGCTTTAGATAGATATCTTTTAACTTCCATTGGATAATCGGGATATATTTCATTTATCTCTTCTAGATGTAAGTCAGCACTCCAACTATCTTGGTCATAGGGGAAATGTGTACTGCTGGTGACGATGTGGGCATAGAAGTTTTCATCTTTGTTGATGAGGTCGTAAGCCTGTTCCATGAGTTCTATATCAGAAGGCCAACCCTTATATTCGGTAATATTTAAGTCTTCCTTATTATAATATTCATCGACACCCATATTGCCATAGGTAGTACGACGCTCATAGAATTCATCATACCAATTGTGGAAGGCATAGGTATGATAGCCTTCATTTTTAAAGAGATTAAATAGACTATAAGGATAGAGATTGGTACTGTAATCATTAGGTGCACAGGTATCATTTTCAGGCACAAGGGAAACTAAACCGATAAATTCGCTCTCACCTGTCGTACAACTATACTTAGGCGTGTAATAGTTTTCAAAAAACCATCCTTGAGTTTGCATCTTATATAAGGTAGGTGTCAATATCTCATCGATAGCCATATAGTCAAAGGCTTCTATCATGATAGTAATGACATTCTTATCTTTAAAGATGCCAGTATATTCGTTATAGTCGGTGATATTTTGATTCATTAAGAAATTATCGATGGCCACTATATTTTCATCCTCTTCTTTATCGGCAAGGCTTTCCCACTCACTTTGATCAATACTACGACTATTATCGGTTTCAGGACTTGTCTCAGGGCTAGGACTTACTTCGAAAATGAGATTATTGTCGCTAGTTTGGCCAAAGATGAGTTTATAGATGTCATTAAATAGATAGGTGATAGGACCATTAGAAGCTAGGTACTTTTCGATATTGTTGTCAGAAGGGATTAAAAGATTAGAGATGATAGCTGAAATGATTAAGATGGTTACTGAGATGATGAGATTTATCTTTTTAAGATGATGATTTTCATTAGTAGGTATCAGAGTCATCAATGGAGCTAAGAGTATTAGATAGTAGCGCAATTTGATAAATTGGATAAATTGAATGACATATTCACCAATTCTAGTAGCGCCATCCTTGGCTTGGACAAAGGATATGTAGTTACCCATAAACTCTTTAAAATTGATTTGGGCAATGGCATAAGCGGCAAAAAATAAGACCAAGGCAAAGACTACCCACTTGCCAACTTTTTTAAATAAGGTATCGATAATAAATAAAAGAGCAGTCAAAGCTAAATTAAATAGTAGCGAGCCAAAAAGATTATTTGGAAGAAAAGTCCCAAAAGAAAAATATAAGAAGCTAGTTTGAATAAATAGTAAAGAAATAAATATTAATAAAAATCTTCTGTATTTCATAATTATGTCCTTAATCTAAAATTATATAACTTTTGATTAAAAAAGTTTACAAAAGCACCTTTTCTACATATAAAATTGACGCTTATAAAACGCATGATAAGATAATTACAGTGTCTATTCAATGATGATTCGTAAAATTTGGAACTCATCTATTTGAGCAAGAAGGCTCTACAGGGGGGTTATCGTTTTAATCATTGGTATTGTGTTATGGCTAGGATTTGCTGATTCGACAATATTTCAAGTTAAAACTACTAGATTAGGATTTGAAGATGTCGGCGAATTAGTTACGCAATCCGCTTATACAACTGTCGTTGAATCTACTGATGACGCTAATAAACTATTTGGCATCGACATCCCATTTACGCAAACGAAATATATTTATAGCTATGATGTCATTATCAATGCAGGATATGATTTTTCGCAGGTTAAATGGAAAGTGATAGACAATAAGATAGAAGTAGAGATGCCAGAACCAATCATTATAAGTAATGAGATAGATTTAGATTCTTTGGTTGTCTATCATGAACAAGAAAGTATCTTCAATCAAGTTTCTATCGCTCAAAACAATCAAGCTTTACAAAATTTAAAGAAGACAGCTGAACAAGATGCCATCAATAATGGTTTACTTGTGCAAGCTAGAGAAAATGCCGAAAGAATACTTTCAGGATTCTTTGGTCAAGTATATGACTTAGAAGAATATGAAATAGTATTTACTGAAAATAGATAAGATAAAATAGACCTCTAATTTCTAAATATCAGAGGTCTTTTAAAATAGGAATTATTGATTTATCTATAAACAATGATGTGATGATGGAATGTCCGAGATGTAAAAATAGAGACGCCGATTATTTCTATAAGGGTTCTAAAGGTGTTTATTGTCGACGCTGTATACGTTTTAAAAGAATCTTAATAGAAGAAGATATTAAGGGTGAAGAGTATGAATTAAATGATGGAGCCAGTGAATATGTATATCTATTCCCTTTGACTAAATATCAAAAAGAAGCATCTGATAATTGCCTTAAGATGATTAAGGATAAGGATGTATTACTACATTGTGTATGTGGGGCCGGCAAGACAGAAATAGTAGTAAAGACGATAGGCGAATATTTAAGAATGAAGAAAAGAGTATGCTATGCCATTGCGAGAAAGGAAGTAGTCATCGACTTAGAGAAGAGATTTAAAAGTCTATTTCCAAAAGCGGATATTGTAGCTGTCTATGGCGGTCATCATGAAAGGATATATGGGGATATCATCATCTGTACGACTCATCAATTATATCGTTATCCTAAGACCTTTGATTTGTTGGTGCTGGACGAAGTAGATGCCTTTCCTTTTAAGGGTGATGATATCTTATATGCTATTGCTAAGACGGCTTGTATTGGTCATATCATCTATTCCACAGCGACTATCGATGAAAGGCTTAAAAAGGAAGTAATAGCTAATAATGTAGCCCTAGTGTCTTTAAATATTAGGCCTCATCTTAAACCATTGATTGTTCCTAAGGTAGTTATGAATATGAAATTTGTATTATTACTATATCTACTTAAGCTACTAAGAAGCAGTGATAGACAAGTCATCGTTTTTGTGTCTTCTAAAAGATTAGCTAAAAGTCTCTATCTAATTTATAAACATTTTATAGCTTGTACTTATGTATATAGCGATTTAGACAAAAGAAGAGAAAACATCAATCTATTTAAAGATAAGAAAGCTAAGGTTATCTTTGCGACAACCGTCTTAGAAAGAGGTATTACAATCAAGGGTGTTAGTGTCATCATCCTAAATTTTCATGATGGGGTCTTTGATGAAGCTAGTCTTGTACAGATGCTAGGAAGAGTGGGAAGAGACTTTAATGACCCCTATGGTGAGGCATATATCCTCACGACAAAATATACTAAGTCGATTAGAGATAGCCTTAAGACGATAAAAGGAGCTAATGAATATGCGTTGTCTATATTGCGACAAGGAGATTGAAAAGCTAAGCTTATTAAATCTTTTAGAGGATGATTTATTATGCCTAAAATGTCGTAAGGCTTTAAATGGAAGACTTAGAAGATTTAAGTATGAGAATATCTATGTCTATTATCTATATGAATATGATGATATGTTTAAAAGTATCTTATTACAATATAAGGAAGTTATGGATGAAGCCTTAAAGGAAGTCTTTATCTATCCTTATGGCTCTTTATTTAAAATATTATTTAAAAGATATGAAGCTCTCTATGTGCCAAGCTCTAAATTGAAGATGGAAAAAAGAAATTTCTTGGCTATGGAAGAGATTATGAAATTATATGGGGCTAAGAAGTATGCTGATGTATTGATGAGACAAGAGCTTATTCAGGCTGGTAAATCATTAAAGGAAAGAAGAAAGATGAGAGATAATTATTATCTAAAAAGAGATGTCAAAGCTGATGACTACATCATGATAATTGATGATGTCTTTACAAGTGGTTCATCAATTTCAGGTATGATTGAGGCTATAAAGGGGGAAACTAAGCATTTAATAGTATTTGTTTTAGCAGTTGTAAAGTAATTGAGAATAAAAAATGCTAAAATAAAGTTAACAACAAAGGAGACAACAATATGTTAGGAAAGGTTAAACGATTTAATAAGTCGAAAGGTTTCGGCTTCATTACTACTGACGATGAACGTGACGTCTTCTTCCATTACTCCCATATAGACATGGAAGGCTACAAGACGGTTGATGAAGGTGCTAGAGTTTCATTTGACTTGGTAGAGACCGAAAGAGGCTTACAGGCTCACAATATCAAAGAAGTTGAGGAATGAATGGTTGGTCTTATGACCGACCATTATTATGATATAATGGTTAAAAATTGATTGGAGGAATTTATGGGATTATTAGATCGCCTATTTAATACAGATAAGAAGATTCTGGCTGATATAGAGAAGAAGGTTAAGCCCACTGAAGATTATTCTAAACAGATGGAAGAGCTTAGCGATGAAGAACTTAGAGCCAAGACTGATGAATTTAGAAATAGATTAAAAAATGGTGAAACATTAGATGATATTATGTGTGAAGCCTTTGCCGTAGCTAGAGAAGCTGCTAGAAGAGTTATTCATGAATATCCATACTTTTGCCAATTAGAGGGTGCTTGTGTATTGCATGGTGGCGATATAGCCGAGATGAAGACAGGTGAAGGTAAGACGCTTACTTCAGTAATGGCAGTATACTTAAATGCCTTAGAAGGTAAGGGTGTTCATGTCATTACCGTCAATGAGTATCTAGCTAAAAGAGACTCAGAGTGGATGGGTGAGATTCACCGTTTCTTAGGACTTACAGTCGGCTTAAATCTTAGACAATTAACCCCTGCACAGAAAAGGCAGGCCTATATGTGTGATATCACTTATACGACCAATGCGGAAGTTGGCTTTGACTATCTGCGTGACAATATGGTCACAAGAGTTGAAGACCGTGTCTTAAGACCATTAAACTTTGCCCTTGTCGATGAAGTTGACTCTATTTTGATTGATGAATCACGTACACCAGTAATTATTTCTGGCGGTGAGAAAAAGACGGCTAATCAATATATCAATGCTGATAGATTTGTTAAGGGATTAAAGGAAAATGAAGATTATACTATCGATATCAAGGGTAAGAATATCCAACTTACTGAGGCTGGTATCGCTAAGGGTGAAAAGAAGTTTGGCGTAGAAAACTTATATGATATTGCCAATACTAACTTAGTTCACCATATCAATCAGGCTTTAAAAGCCAATTACATCATGCATAATGATGTAGAATATGTCGTTGAAGATGGTGAAGTGATTATCGTTGACCAAAATACTGGCCGTAAGATGCCAGGCCGTGAATACTCTGATGGCTTACATCAAGCTATTCAGGCTAAGGAAGGTGTACAGATTAGACAAGAGACAACTACTCTAGCTACAATTACTTATCAGAATTTCTTTAGACTTTATAATAAATTAGCTGGTATGACAGGTACAGCTAAAACGGAAGAAGAAGAGTTCTTATCTATTTATAATATGCGTGTCATTGAGATACCAACGCATCGTCCAGTAGCGAGAGTTGACTATCCAGATTTAGTCTTTGGTACTAAGCGTGCTAAATATGAAGCTTTAGTCAACGAAGTATGTGAACTACATGCCAAAGGACAACCAGTTCTAGTTGGTACTATCTCAGTAGAGACATCAGAATTATTATCGCGCATGTTAAAAGCCAAAAGAATTAGACATGAAGTATTAAATGCGAAAAACCATGCCAGAGAAGCAGATATCATCGCTTTAGCAGGCCGTGAGGGAGCAGTTACTATCGCTACTAATATGGCAGGACGTGGTACCGATATTAAGCTTACCGATGAGTCTAGAGCTCTAGGTGGTTTAGCTGTCTTAGGGTCTGAAAGACATGAGTCAAGACGTATTGATAACCAATTGCGTGGACGTTCTGGTCGTCAGGGCGATCCTGGTTTCTCGCGTTTCTATGTATCTTTAGAGGATGATTTGATGCTCAGATTCGGCAGCGAGAGAATACAGGGGCTCTTCAATCAAATGGGTGATGCACCAATCGAAGTAAGTGCTGTCACTAAGGCTATTTCAACAGCTCAAAAGAAGGTTGAAGGACTTAACTTTGATATTCGTAAATCATTACTTGATTATGATGATGTTCTCCGCCAGCAAAGAGAGACTATGTATGCGCAAAGAAATTACATCTTGGAGAATGAAGATGTGCATTCAGTAGTCTATGATATGTTTAAACGCGTCATAACTAATGAAGTAAATAACTTTGTAACACATGATGGTAAGCATGAAACTGTCGATGTCGATGGTCTAGTTGATAGATTACATAAGATGGCTAAGGAAATTAATTTGAGCAGTGATGACTTAAAAGGTCTAAGTGTTGAGGAAACTATTGATAAATGTCTAGAGATTCTTTGGAATGATTATGACAACAAGATTAAGCCAGTAAAAGACCAAGTACTTCCACAAGAAAAAGTTATGGTTTTAAGAGTTATCGACCGTGCTTGGGTCAACCAGATCGACATCATGTCTAAATTGAGAGAGGGCATTCACTTACGTAGTTATGCTCAAAATAATCCACTTCAAGCCTATGTCGAAGAGGGTTATCAATTATTTGATGAGATGATGAATACAATTTCAAGAGAAGTAGTAAGCTTCTGTACGAATGTAAGGGTAATTATTAAACCGCGAGTAATTTAATTATGGAAATATATGAGATCAAACAAAGCCTAAACACTTCAATTAAGAAGTTAAAAGATTTAGGCGACTCTCTTTGACTTAGCTAAGCTAGAAGAGAAACTTAAAGATTTAGCAGCTAAACAAGAAGAGCCTAATTTCTGGGACGATCCTAAAAAGGCTCAAAATCTGATCAAGGAATATAATACCTTAAAGGAGTTGAGAGATAAGTATTATCTCAATAAGAAGGCGCTAGAAGATGTCTTGGTATTAGCTGAAGATGTAAACAAAAACTATGATGAAGACATGGTTGAACTATTAAATGATGAATATCAAAAGGCTAGTAAAGACTTCGAAGACTATGAGATTAAAGTCTTATTGTCTAATGATTATGACCATGCCAATGCCATATTAGAGATTCATCCTGGCGCTGGGGGAACTGAGTCACAAGACTGGGCGATGATGCTATTTAGGATGTATCAACGCTATGCCCAAAAAAATGGTTTTAGCTTTGAAGTAATGGATTATCAAGATGGCGATGAAGCGGGCATGAAGTCATGTAGTGTCTTGATTAAAGGTGACTTGGCCTATGGCTATTTAAAGGGCGAAACTGGTGTTCATCGCTTAGTTAGAATATCGCCTTTTGATGCTTCAGGTCGAAGGCATACTTCCTTTGCCTCGGTTGAAATAACGCCAGAATTTAATGATGAGATTAAAATTGACATCGATGAAAAAGACTTAGAAATCGATACGATGCGCTCTTCTGGTGCTGGTGGTCAACACATCAATAAGACCGACAGTGCCGTTAGAATTAAACACACACCTACCGGTATTGTCGTCTTCTCCCAAACGGAGAGATCACAAATTCTTAACCGTGAGCGTTGCATGCAGACATTAAAGAGTAAATTATACCAAAGAGCCATTGCCGAAAATGAAGCGAAGATGAAGGAACTCAAGGGCGAACAAAAAGCCATAGAATGGGGTTCACAAATCAGGTCTTATGTCTTTTGCCCATATACGATGGTTAAAGACCATCGTACAGGTATGGAAGAGGGCAATGTCGAAAAGGTTATGGATGGGGACATTCAAGAATTCCTATTCAGCTATCTAAAAAGTCAAATATAAAAAAAGTGAGGGGTGACCCTCACTTTGTACTCTCAACATATTAATTATAACATATAAAAATATTAATTTATAGACTTGTATATATGGGTGTATTTGTTAATATGTAGATGAGGAAAGGGCGATACAATCGTAGAGGTATAGACCCATGGACAAGGATAAATAAAAAATCCAGATGAGTTCATCTATCAGCTGGATATCATAATTAAAGATGAGCATAGATTTAGATATAGGTAGAATATCAAATCTGATCATTAAAGATGTTTCATAGATAACTGATTTCTTCTAACGTAGGAAGTTGATAATCTGTGAACAACAATTTTGTTGATTGAGAATATTTTTACACATATTAATTTAACTCCTTTCTAGTTAAAAATAGGGAAAAGGCATCATAAATTATCAATGGTAGTAACGATGCCTTTTTTCCTTGTATAATATATGTATGGGGGTATATACATATGAAGAAAATAGTATTACTTTTATTAGCGACACTTTGTCTATTTGCTTGCAGTGGCGATTCTAACTCAAATGGCGATGCAACTATGGTTTGTTCAGGTGAATCAGATTCCCAAATGATAGTTAATAGCGTCTATGCTGATGGAGATGTCATCACTCGTATTATCTATTATGCTGAGACTGATGGTAGTATGTTAGGCTTTGATGAAGAAACATTACAATTATTAGTTGACCAAGTAGCTAGTGAATATGGTCAATATGAATATATCGACTATAATGCTGAAGTTAAAGATGGCAAAATCACTGAGACGACTGATATTAATTTTAAAGATGCTGATATGGAAGTGTTATATAACTTATCTATCGTCGATAGAGCTGATGCCGACTACATCTCACTAGAACTAGTTCGTTTAGGCTTTGAAGAAATGGGCCTATCATGTACAAATAGTAAGTAGTTACTTGCACATTAATATTACTTAGGTTTAAAATTGATATATAGTTTTGATAGATAGAGTAAATGGCGAAAGATTGAAGAGAGTTTCTGTTTGCTGCGAAGAAATATCCTTAGTCATTGAAGGTGGATCTTGAACTTCATATTCGATATGTAGGATATGACGTAAGCTTGCGTTAAAAGTATAAAGAGATAAGTTAAGGTGGTACCTCGCTTTATGCGACCTTTGTGCTACCTTTTTATTTTGGGGGAATATAAAATGACAAAAAAGACTTATTATGTATCAACGCCTATTTATTATCCCAGTGATAACTTCCATGTGGGGCACTGTTACACGACTTGTATTGCCGATGCCTTAGCGCGTTATAAACGTTTAAAGGGTTATGATGTCTTCTTTTTGACTGGTTCTGATGAACATGGCCAAAAGATAGAAGAAAGAGCGAAGAAGAAGGGTGTCACACCAAAAGAGTTCGTCGACCCTATAATCGACAATGCCAAAGACCTATGGAAGAGTTTAAATATCAGCTATGACAAGTTTATTAGAACGACTGATCCTGAACATGTAGCTTGTGTTCAGAAGGTTTTCAATAAATTATATGAACAGGGTGATATCTATAAGGGTTCATATGAGGGTTGGTATTGTACACCATGTGAATCATTCTGGACTGAGTCACAATTAGTCGATGGCAAGTGCCCAGATTGTGGTCGTGAGGTTAAACTCATGAAGGAAGATGCTTACTTCTTAAGACTATCTAAGTATCAGAAACAATTAGAAGATTATTTGAGTGAACATCGCGATTTGATGCAACCAGAATCCCGTTACAATGAGATGCTCAATAACTTCTTAAAGCCAGGTCTAAAAGATTTATGTGTATCGCGTTCTAGTGTTAAATGGGGCATTCCTGTCACTTTTGATGAGAGCCAAACTGTCTATGTCTGGGTTGATGCCTTAACAAACTATATCAGTGCCCTAGGTTATCTAAGCGATGACGATACGATGTTTAAGAAGTATTGGCCAGCTGATTTGCACCTAGTAGGAAAAGAGATATTCCGCTTCCATACAATAATTTGGCCAATCATTCTTATCGCTTTAGGTCTACCTTTACCTCGCAAAGTATATGGTCATGGATGGCTTACAATAGGTGGTGGGAAAATATCAAAATCTAAGGGCAATTATAAAGACCCTCGCGAATTCATTAAAGACTATGATGCCGATACACTTCGTTACTTCATCTTGAGCGAAGTACCATTTGGCCAAGACGGTAACTTCTCCGAAGAACTCATGATAGAGAGAAGAAATTCAGATTTGGCCAATGTCCTTGGCAATCTAGTCAACCGTACAATTACGATGACTAATAAGTACTTTGGTGGCGAAGTTACTAAAATTAAAAATATTGAAGTACTAGATAGGGAAGTAATCGATTATCTAAATAGCTTAGATAGTGAAGTTGAAGAAAAGATTGAAGCTTTAAATATTCCGCAAGCTCTAGTTGCTATCTTTGATCGTTTAAAACGTCTAAATAAATATATCGATGAGACAGAGCCTTGGAAGTTGGGCAAAGACGAAAGCCAGAAAGAACGCTTAAATGATGTCTTGTATACTATCTTGGAGGGCGTAAGAATCTGTGCTATCAATTTAAGAGCCTTCATCCCTGAGACTAGTGATAAGATATTCGCTCAATTGAATAGTGGATTAAATGATTTTGAATCTATTGAATTTGGTACTAGTGCTAGCTTTAAGGTATGTGAAAAACCAACTATTCTCTTTACTAGAATTGATGAAGAAGCTTTGAAAGCGAAACTTGAAGAAGAAAATCAAGCGCCAAAAGTTGAGCATTTAGAAGAAGTTAGTATCGATGACTTTTCTAAGCTAGAGCTAGTGGTTGGTGAAGTTAAGGAATGTAAGAAACATCCTAAGGCTGATCGT